>JAGYMP010000156.1 GCA_018400565.1 Bacilli bacterium
CTTTCTTTCGGTAATCGAAAGAAACTCGGGATCATCGTTGCGTTGATGCACGATCCGGACATATTGGTTTTGGACGAGCCCACGACCGGTCTCGATCCATTGATGAAACAGTCGTTTTTGGACCTTTTGCTGGAGGAGAAGAAGAAAGGCAGGACCATTTTCCTTTCCAGTCATGTCCTGAGTGAAGTCGAGAAGGTTTGTGACCGTGTCGCCTTCATCAAGAACGGCATCGTCACAGAACCGGTGAAAATGGATGAACTCGGTCAGAGGAACAAAAAGATCATCAAAGTCATGCCCGACGATTTGCATCTTGACCTTCAGGGTCTTGAGAAGACCGACACAAAGAACAACCGTGCCGTCTATACCTATGAAGGCGATCTCAAACGTCTGCTTGATTATCTGAAAGATACCGGCATCACGGATGTCACCATCAATGACGCAACCCTTGAAGACCTGTTCCTCGATTATTACAGGGGGGAGACATCATGAATGAATGGTTATCCGAAACGTTGTTCAAACTGGAGATGAAACGAAGTTTTAAACGTCTTCTGATATGGTCCGCCGCGATGGCGGCGACGATGTTGCTTGTCATCATTCTGTATCCGATCGCAAAAGACATGTTTGCGGCGATTCCGCCCGAATTCCAGAGTTATATCGAGGATTTCGGCGGCATTCCCAATAACATACTGGAATATTATGCGACCGAAGGTGCGATGATGCTGCAAATCTTCGGCGGAATTTATGCCGCGATGGAAGGGTTCAATGCCATCGCCAGAGATGAAAGGGAGAAAACCGTGGAGACGTTATATCAACTTCCGTTGAAACGCCGGGTATTCTTCTTTACGAAACTATTCAGGGCATGTGTGAATCTCATCGCTTTTTCGGTTGTGACGTATCTTTTGTCCGTTGCGGGGTTCGTCATGGTCGGCGAAAGCTTTGATTTCGGTTTGTTCACATACTTTTTTGTGTTGAACACGGTGATGTATCTGGTGTTGGTTGTGTTCGGATTGACATTGGCGGTGTACCTAAGGAAAACGGACAAAAGTTTTGTGTCCGTCATGATTCCGTTCGGATTTTATATCATTTTGATATTGGCCATGGCGACGGACAATGAATGGCTGAACGATCTGAAGTATCTGACACCGTTCACTTTTTGCAATCCCGTGGAGATATTAAAAGAGAACGCAGGTTTCGAAACCTTGAATTTCTTGATCTTCGTCGGTTTGGCCGTCCTTGCCGTCGTGTTGAGTCTGAGAAAATTCAAGCAACGCGAATTCATCGTTTGACAGGGCATGGTTATATAAAAACGCACGGCTGAACCGTGCGTTTTTTGGTGGAAGCGATGAAACTCATGATTCCTCCAATGCTTTTTTCCACGACCGAATCAGGTCATCCAGTGAGTACCGCGCGTTTGCGGGGGAGCTTGAGGGGACATACACCGCTGTTTTGCCAAGCCGGGGATGATGGCTTAAAAACAAACGTTCGGCGGACCGGCCGTTCAGAAGAATCTTATTGATGTGTGTGTTTTCTATCAGCGAAGGAATATCCGCTGGCGCGGCATCGGTGATCGTATGATCCGCGGATTGTTCGATGCGGCATTGTTCGATGACATCGTAAAGAGCGATCCCGTGTTTGTGCAGCAAACGTTTTTTCTCCCGGACGGATGCGTCCACGAAGTCGTCTCCATAAATCGCCGTGAGTATTTTCCAGAACCTGTTTTGCGGATGCATGTAATAAAAATCATCCTGTCTTGACGTGACGGACGGAAAACTGCCGAGGATGAGAACGGTGGCCTCTTTGTCAATGATCGGTTTGAATGGATGGGTGATCAGCGGATTGTTCATCGAAAACACCTCATATACAGTATATCACACACACGACGGGATGGTGAACCCGCATAAGTCATCTTGGTGGATCAGATTGCCGGCGGTTTTCATATAAAACGCAATATTTTCCATGGAAGGACAGACGGTCATATAATTATACGTTTTTTATTGTCAAAATGTTCGATTATATGATATGATACAAGTGAAAAAGGGAGATGATTCAAAATGAAGAAAAAGCTATTGTTGTTATTTGTATTCATGTTCATGGGCATATCCGTCATGGGATGCGATCTCTTGTCGACGATCAATGCGGTGACGGGTTTTTATCAGGAATACACAACGTATTCGGAGCGCTATGAGACCACGGATGTCATGACGGTGCTGTCGGAAACCGACCTGACCATCAATGAAACGAATGTCGATACGCTGAATGAACTGTCATCAAGACATTTTTTCAAAATCGACACGACATCCGATTTCCTGTATGTGGAAGAACGCATAGGCGAAGAAAGCAAGACAAGCGTCTATGAGGACGACGGTGATGCGTTGTATGAATTCCTCATCGAGGATGACAAAGTGACACCGCGCTTCGCGACGGTCGAAGAGAAAGCTTCCGCGGATAAGCAGATATTCAACGAGAACTTCTCTTATGAAAGCGTTGAGAACGAAAACAAAACAGGAGACCACACTTATGAATTTGATGTTTTGCTGAATCAAGTGGTCAACCTGGACGAATTATCCGATTTTGTCAATCAGTTCAAGGTGTTCGATGAGGACCTTGCC
>JAGYMP010000157.1 GCA_018400565.1 Bacilli bacterium
ATTTGGACTTCGCCACGGACGATTTTACGCCATTCATCGAATTTCTCACCCTGCGAGAGTCCGGAATGCAAGATGGCGACTTTATCTCCGAATTTCGCTTTGAAACGATTGACCATCATCGGGGTCAATGCGATTTCGGGAACGAGAAATATCGTTTCTTTTTTTGTTTCCAGAACACGCTCAATGACTTTAAGGTAAATCTCCGTTTTGCCTGAGCCTGTGATGCCGTGAAGAAGATACGTCACGTTTTCATTGAGGTTTTTGATGATTCTTTCGAATGCCCCGCGTTGTTCTTCATTTAAGGTGATTGCCTTATCCGGAGGGATATCCGGCGGGGACGGTTCTCGGTATTTTTCTTTCTCGCCGAAGAAAACCAAGTCCTTTTTTTCCAGCGCATCGACGACTGAACGGCTCACATCCATCTTGTCGAGCGTCTCTTGAAGGAAGACTTCTTTGTTTTCTTTGATATGGTCAAAAACCATGCGCTGTTTTTTTGTCAGCGTTTCATCCGTCGGTTCATGTTCGAAAGCAATGGTCTTGAGTGTTGCGGGTTTGTTGCGGGAATGCACCATGACTTTCGGTTTGACATAACCGTCTTTCAAAGCCTTTTTGATGCGCTGCATCGCGTCTTCATCTTTCGGGACGAACACGTCACGTTTTTCGAACAGACGCTTTATGTCATCGGGGATGTGATCATCATCCTCCATTTTGAGATATCCGGTCTCATAGGTCGCCCTTAAGGCTGAGGGCAACATTGCCTTAATGATCTTAATCTGCAGTGATGCCGTTTGTTTTTTTAAACTATGTGAAAGATCAATCAATTCTTCGGTCAAATAGGATTCCATGTCTAAAAGACCTGCGATGTCCTTGAGACCTTTTGTGATCTCGCTGGTCTTTTTCTTCCCGATGCAAAACCCCATGACTTTGCGGTGGCCAAAAGGCACAACGACCCGCATGCCGATATCAAGCACATCGTCGAATCGTTCGGGGATATGATAATCATATGGGCGGTCAACCGCCTTTGCGGGTACATCCACGATCACGCTTGCAATCAACACAATCCCTCCGTTCATCATTATAACATAATTTATGACTATATGTCTTAAAGGCCAATCCAAAGAGCGATATTAATTCCTAAATTGATTGTTTGCATATTTATGTTTTTTTAAGTATAATAGAGGCAATCAAAACATTTCAAAGAAAGGAACCATTCACCATGCAAAAACAACTTATCAACCCCAATGAGGTCGGGGTTTTCGCATTGGGTGGATTGGGTGAAGTCGGCAAAAACATGTACGTCATGGAATACAAAGATGAGATTATCATCATTGATTCCGGCTTTTTGTTTCCGGATGATTACTTGGTGGGAATCGATTATGTTATTCCGGACTACACGTATTTGCGCGAGAATGAAAGCAAAATCAAAGGCTTGTTCATCAGTCACGGCCATGAAGACCACATCGGTGGCCTGCCTTTTTTGTTGCAACAAATCAAAATCCCAACCATCTATGCAAATGGCCTCGCTCTTGGCCTGATCAAGGCAAAATTGACCGAGTATCCGCGTCTATCCTATAATCTTAAACCATACAAGGAAGACGACATCATCCGTTTCAACCATCTTAAGGTAACATTTTTCCGAACAAACCATTCGATTCCGGACAGTTTCGGCATTATCGTGTATACACCGAACGGACCCATTATCCACACGGGGGATTTCAAATTTGATTTCTCGCCGACGGCAAATGACACCAATTATCATAAAATCGCAGCTGTGGGTGCCCAAGGTGTCAAACTTTTGTTGTCCGATTCCACAAACTCGGAACTCGATGACTTCACGGTTTCGGAAAAAGTGGTCTCAGAAACGATCAAGGATCTTTTTGCGACCATTGACGGACGCATCATCATCGCCACGTTCGCATCAAACATTCACCGCATCCAGCAGATCATCGAGGCATCGATCGAAGCTGGCAGACGGGTGGCCATATTCGGCCGAAGCATGGAAAGAAACGTTGAGGTCGGGCTTGAACTCGGTTACATCAAAGCACCGAAGAAAACCTTCGTGCGCACCAGAAACCTTAATCGCATCAAATCCGATAAACTCACCGTGCTTTGCACGGGATCGCAAGGCGAGCCGTTCGCGGCTCTCACACGCATAGCGGACAAAACCCACAGACAAATTAAATTGCGCAGGGGTGACACGGTTATTTTGTCATCATCGGCAATTCCCGGCAATGTGGAAAGCATCAACAACACCATTAACCTTCTGTCCAAACAAGGCGCAGATGTCATCACACAAAGTCCGTTCGCCGATGTTCACGCATCCGGCCATGGCGGACAAAACGAAATGAAGTTGATGCTGAAACTCATCAAACCGGAGCATTTTATCCCCATCCACGGCGAATACAGAATGCTCAAAATGCACGCAAAACTCGCCGAGGACACCGGGGTCAAAAAGAAAAACATCTTCGTTCTTGACAACGGGCAGGTTCTCGCCGTTTCCAAAGACGGTGCCAGAATCGCCGGCAAAGTCCAAACCGATGATGTGTATGTCGACGGTTCGGCTATCGGCGAAACCGGAACAGAAGTCATCCGCGAACGACGCAATCTTTCTGAAGATGGTTTATTATCTGTCGTCGTGACACTTAACACAACAACGAAAAAAATTCTCAACGATCCCTCCATCATCTCCAAGGGGTTCCTCTTCCTGAAGGACTCACAAACCATCATCAAAGAAATGGAAAAAATCGTCGTCGATATTACGAACAAGCATTTAAACCAAAAAGGAAACGTGCACTTAACCAATCTGAAAAACGATCTGACACGTTCTCTCGGTCGTTATATTCATAAAAAGACCGACCGTGACCCGATGGTTATGCCTGTCATCATGACGCCATAACAAGCATATAAAAACTATAAGCACATCCTCTGTCATCCGACAGTGATGTGCTTTTTTTATTTTGCATTGAAATCGATGTCTTTTTTGTTCGTGCAGGCATCCACGAACGCATCAAAGACCTGTTTTGTCGCCTTTGCATCTTCGAATGCATCATGATTCTGTTTAGAAAGCTGTTCGTCATAATAGCCGCGGTGTGCGTTAAACAATCCCAAGTCATTTTTCAAACCGAAGTACGTTTTGTGCAGTTTAAGCAAATCAATGAAACGAATCTGATCGGTAAAATCCCGGAGATCATAAATTTTATTCATTTTGCGAATACCCTCGCGGTCATTTTTACCCCATACAAAAACCATTGGCCGGTACCTTTTTATGATAGTTTTGAGCATGTTGTAAAAGACATCATATGATTTTCCTTGGTTGACTTCGGATTGGGCGAACCTCAGAAATTTTTTCGTCCGCAGTGACATTTTGGGAAAGAGTTTGGGTTTGATGAAAAAACGTTCTTCTCTCAATACCTTATCGTGCTTATCGGTCAGGATGAACCCGGTCTGGATAATTTCAGACACAAAATTCTTATAATGCCGATAAGGGGGCATCGACATTTCAAAATCAATGAATAATTTTGGCTTTTTTGCTGTGATGACGGAGCGAATGCCTGATTTGATGATGTCGATATCATAATATATTTTCGGATTTTGGCCCCTTGGCAACATCAACTTTTCAACTGACTTCACACGCCGTACGCGTATGCCTTTGTAAATATATGGTTTTTCCTCGGCATGCAAAAAAACATAGATGCCGGGATGGAAATACATCATAAAACTCCTGAACATGCTGCGGGGAAGATAATAAAATTTGACATGTCGCTTATTTTTGATTGCAATGATGCGTTTGTGTTCCCATACGCCGTGAAGTGGTCCATAGACATATTTAAGCAAATCAATCACCTATTTCGTGAGTTTGTAATCGCGCAGAGCCACACGGAGATTCTCAATTGCCGGTTTGGTCATACGCAGTTGTTTCAGTTCGTCGTCAGTCGCTTTTTTGATGTTTTCGATCGTTTTGTATTTTCTGAGCAATTTCTGTTTGGTTTTTTTGCCGATTTTCGGGATTGCGTCCAAAATCGATCCATAAATTTGTTTTTTTTGCACAGATCGGTGGAACGTGATCGCAAACCGGTGAACCTCATCCTGAATCTTTGTCAATAAGACATACAAGAATCCATGGCGATCCAATGTGACTTCGTTGTCACCGGGTGTGATTAATACATCCGTCCTGTGCTTGTCATCTTTTTTAAGCCCGATGACGGGAATCTCTAGGTAAAGTGCATGAATTTCTTCTTCGGCTGCTTTTTTTTGGGCAAAGCCGCCGTCAATGACGATCAGATCCGGATATTCATCGTTTTCCCTGATCATCCGTTCATACCGCCTGTGGATGACTTCATGCATGCCGGCGATGTCATCTTGGCCCGAGTGTGCGTTTAGGTGATATTTCCGATAATTCTTTTTATCGGGAATGCCGTTTTTGAAAACGACCATCGCGGCAACCTGATTCGAACCCATGGTATGCGAATTGTCAAATGCATCAATGCGCGTCGGTGGGTCAATATTCAAAAGCTCGCCCAGAGCTTCGGTTGCACCCAACGTTTTTTTCTCACGGTTGAGATAAGCTTTCAAATCATTTTGCAGTGCATTTTCGGCATTTTCCCGGGCCATCGCGGTAAGTTCGGTTTTCTGACCGCGTCTCGGCACATGGTGACGGGCTTCCAATTGGTCCTCAATCAACGCGTAATCCACGCCTTCCGGCACCAATATCTCTGAAGGAAGCGGTTTGTTTTCATAAAACTGCGCCAGATAGGCCAAGAACTGATTGGCCGCTTCTGCATAGTACGTCATGATTTTGTTCTCGCTGAAGATAATCCGTCCCCGTCGCATGAATAATACAGTGACAGCCATGAAACGGTCATAGGTCGCAAAACTGAAAATATCACGGTCTTTGAGATCGGAGAATATGATTTGTTGTTGCTCGGTGGTCTCTTCAATTGCCTGCAGGAGCTCCTTTTTTTCCTGGGCCTTCTCGTATTCCATGTTGTCTGCATGTGTGTGCATGGCTTCTTCGATTTCGTAGCGGAGTTCATCGCTCCTTCCGGAAAGAAACCGTCGGATTTTTTTGATGATTGTATCATATTCTTTTTGGTCGACGGCAAATGCGCAAGGTGCGAGGCATTGACCGATGTGATAATAAAGACAGACTTTGTCAGGCATTGTCCTGCATTTTCTCAATGGAAAAATCCGGTTAAGAAGATTCATGGTTTTCCTTGCAGAATGTGCATCGGGAAAAGGCCCGAAAAGGTTCTTATGACGTTTCTTGACATTGCGTGTGATGGTGAGACGGGGGTGCGTTTCATCTGTGATTTCGATGTACGGGTATGTTTTATCATCCATCAAGAGAATGTTGTATTTGGGCTGGTGTTCTTTGATCAAGGACAATTCCAGTAAAAAGGCGGCTTTTTCGGTCGGTGTGATAATATAGCGGAAATCATCGATCTCCGACACCATATGCTGGGTTTTTTGGTCATGTGAACCGACAAAATAAGAGCGGACCCTGCTTTTCAGGTTTTTAGCTTTGCCCACATAGATGATTGTGCCGTTTGCCGAGAGCATCTGATAACTTCCGGGTTTTTCAGGCAATGTCTTCAATTTTTGTTTGATGGTTTCATTCATGGCCAACACCCGGCATCATTATACCAAACGAAACCCGATGCGGCAACAAAAAAAGCAAGGCCTTCCATGACGGAGGCCCCGCTCGTTGTTAAACACGGTGGCGTTCAATCTTTTATTTCTCTGATCAAACGATCGATTCTGCGTCCTTTTTCCTCTGATTTATCATATTGGAAGACCAATTCAGGAACTTTACGCATTTTTACGCGCGCCGCGACTTTGTTCTTGATAAAACCTTTGGCGCGTTCCAAGGTATCCTTGGTTCTTTTGATTTCATCGTCATCGCCATAAACCGTATAATACACATACATGAACGATAACTCATTGGTGATTTCAACATCGGTGATGGTCATGAATCCAAGATCGTCTTTGACCTCGTTTTCAATGATGTCGGCCATCGTCCGTTGCACATCTGTTTCCAAACGATCAATTTTAGACATCAGGTTCCACCTCTTCCATGATGGCGACCTCAACTTGGTCGTCGACTTTAATGTCGTTGTAATTTTCAAACATCAAACCGCATTCGTAACCCTGTTTGACTTCTTTAACATCATCTTTGAAACGTTTGAGTGATGATAATTTACCTTCGTGGACGACTTTGCCGTTACGGATCAGTTTCGCCAGTGCATCCCTGCGGACAACACCGGAGGTGACCATACATCCGGCGACTGTTCCCACTTTGGAAATCGAGAACGTGTTGCGCACGGTGGCCTCGCCGATGACTTTGCGTTCATAAACCGGATCGAGCAAGCCCTTCATGGCTTTTTCAATATCATCCAATGCTTCGTAAATCACACGGTAATCGCGGATTTCGACACCTTTTGATTTAGCGTTGTCCCGCACACCAGTTGCCGCTCCGACGTCAAATCCGATAATGATTGCGTCACTGGCTTCAGCAAGTGTGAGATCGGTGTCGGAAATCGGTCCGACGCCTGTCCTGACGATATCAATCGATGTCCCTTCAATTTCAATTTTATTGATGGATCCCTTGAAAGCTTCGATGGATCCCTGGGTATCCGCTTTAATGATCAATCTGAGCTCTTTCATGTTGCCGTCGGCTTTTTCAAAAAATTCTTTCAATGAAAGAGCCTGCCTTGCATTATGTTCTTTGTCGAATTCGCGGTCAGCGCGTTTGGATGCGATTTCCCTCGTGGCTTTTTCATCTTCGAAAACGCGGAACGGATCGCCGGCATTTGGCACATCATCAAGACCGATGATTTCAACGGCCATGCCGGGTTTGGCGGATGCGATCTCCTTGCCGATGTCATTGGTCATCGCTCGTACTTTACCGTATGTGCTGCCGACGACAAAAACATCACCGACTTGCATCGTGCCGTTGTTGACGAGAATCGTTGCCACGGGGCCGCGACCTTTGTCAAGCTTCGCTTCGATGACGGTTCCGACGGCTTTGCGGTCGGGATTCGCCTTGAGTTCAAGCATATCCGCAACAAGCTGGATCGTCTCCAATAATTCGTCCACGCCTTCGCCGGTCAATGCCGACATGTTCACAAACGGGATTTCGCCACCCCAGTCATCGGGCATGACATTAAGATCCGCCAATTCCTTTTTGACACGTTCGGGATCGGCTCCGGGCAAATCAATTTTGTTGACGGCGACGATGATTGAACATTCACTCGCTTTGGCATGGTCGATGGCTTCCTTGGTTTGCGGCATCACGCCGTCATCGGCGGCCACGACCAAAATAATGATGTCTGTGATTTTCGCTCCGCGTGCACGCATTTCCGTAAATGCGGCATGCCCCGGTGTATCGATGAACGTAATTGCCTTGTCATTGCGCATTACCTGATAAGCACCGATATGTTGGGTAATGCCCCCGGCCTCTGATTGAACGACACGGGTTTTGCGGATGTTGTCCAGCAGTGTTGTTTTGCCGTGATCAACATGACCCATGACCGTCACAACGGGAGGTCTGGCCACGAGATCCTCGGGGCTGTCCTCAATTTTCATCTCTTCGAAACGGGTGACATCTTTCATTTCTTTGTCTTTGATCTCATACCCATATTCCATCGCCAATAATTCAGCGGTGTCCCGGTCGATGACCTGGGTCTGCGAAGCCATGATCTTCATGAACATCAATTTCTTGATGATCTCCGAGACCGGTTTGTTCATTTGTTCCGCGGCATCACGGACGGTCATGCCGGGTTTGTATGTCAAAATCTTTTCCTTCGGTTCCCGACGTTTCGCCTCACGTGTGTTGTTGCGCTTCTTATTGTTCCTGCTGTTGTTTCTTCGGCTGTTGTTTTTCTGGTTGTTTTGCTTTTTCTTGTTTGTTTTTTTCTTGGCCATGAAACCACCTCTCAGTCTGTTTTTTCGATGCGGTTGATGATCGTTTCCGCAAATGAACGATTGGTCACGGCAAACACTTTATGGCCGCTTTTTCCCACGGCTTTATTAAGTTCATCTGCTGTGTATCGTTCAATCAACATAACATCATAATAACCGCATTTGTTTATGATCGTTTTTTTTGTGTTCTCTGATGCGTCATCTGCGATGATGACAAGTAAAGCCCGTTTGTTCCGAATGTGATTCAACACGGTTTCGGTGCCGGAAATCAACGCTCCGGCGCGTCTGGCGAGCCCGAGTATTCCGTGGATGGCATCAGGAATCATCGCTCACCAGTCCAAAGAGCCGTTCATAAATGTCATCGGGGATGTCACAGGAAAGATGTCGGCTCAGGACACCGGTCTTCTTCGCTTTTTTGATGACGGTTTTGTCCCGGGAGACATATGCCCCCCTTCCGTTGGCTTTGCCCGTGGGATCGATTTCAACCGTGCCACTTGGGGTACGGACCACACGAATCAATGCTTTCTTCGGCATGCGTTCATTTGTTATGATACATTTTCGCATCGGTGTTTTGTGTTTTTTCACGAGAATCACCTTCTATAGAAAATCAGTAATCGATGCCCTCTGTTTCAGCATCGGTTTCGGATTTGATATCAATTTTCCAACCGCTCGACTGAACGGCCAATCGTGCGTTTTGACCCTTGCGTCCGATGGCAAGCGACAATTGATCGTCCGGAACGACCGCAATCGCGGCTTTTTCTTTTTCATCCGGCAACACAGCAACCGCACGGGCAGGCTGAATGGCATTGGAAACCAACTCAGCGGGATCATCACTGTATTTATACAAGTCAACCTTTTCGCCGTTCAACGAATCAATGACTTCCTTGATGCGAATCCCGCCGCGTCCCAGACAGGCTCCGATCGGATCGACGTTGTCGTTGTTTGAATCCACACACACCTTGCAGCGTTTGCCGGGATCACGGGCGATTCCCATGATTTCAACGACTCCCTCACGAATTTCCGGTACAGCCATTTCCATCAAGCGTTTGACAAGGTTGCGGTCTGTCCTGGACACGAAGACTTTCGGGCCTTTCGTGGTCTGTTCGACCTTGGTGACGTAAACACGGATCCGGTTGCCCAGATACACGTCATCTTCGAAAAGGTCGCGTCTCGGAATTGACGTCTCAACGCCATATCCCAAATCGAGTGTGACGAAATCTTTATTGATCTGCACGACTTCCGCGATGATCATTTCACCGATCTTCTCACTGAAGATCTCATAATTGCGTTCGCGCTCAAGTTGTTTCAATCCCTGTGTTAAGATTTGCTTTGCGCTTGATGCGGCAATTCGGCCAAAATCCTTCGGTGTGACTTTCTTTTCGATCACATCACCGATTTTTGCGGATTTTTTGATCTTTTTCGCTTCTTCCAGTGTGATTTGCGTGCCGGGTTCGGCATCGAGATCGATTTCATCAACGACCTCAAACGAAGCGACGATCAAGATCTCATCTTTCTCCTCATTGAAAATCACCTGTGCGTTTTGGTAGCCGTCATAATCTCTTTTGTAAGCATTCAAAAGTCCCCGGCCGAAGATATCCAATATCTTGTCTTTTGACACACCCCGGTCTTCTGCGACCTGGTCCAATGCTCTGAAAAATTCTTTGCTGATCATGCTCTCATTCCTTTATAGTTTGATTGCCAAGCGAATCATGGTGACATCATAATAACGGATGTGCAACATGTCGCGGTCGGTTTTTATTTTTAAAAGGTCTTCGTCAAAAGCGATCAATTGACCTTCATGTGTGCCTTCATATGTTTCCACGTGTACGAATTTACCCAAAGCATTTTGGATTTCGGTTTCATTCCTGAGTTCACGTTCGGCCCCTGATGACGTCACTTCAAAATTGTACGCACCGGGAAACGGATCCCATTCATCAAGCAACGGGTTTAACCGTTCAGAAACAGTTTCACAATCATCGACGGTGATTCCGTCTTTGTGATCGATCAAAACGCTGAGCACATATTGGCCCTGTTGCTTCTTATAATCCATGTCATATAAATAATAGCCGATCGCATCGATTTCTTTGGCAATGCGTTTCTTTAATTCATCGAGTTTCATGTTCATCCTCTTTTCATAGAAAAGAGAGGGCGCGACCCTCTCAGTACTGTCTTATGCATAAAATATTATAACATACACCCGCGTTCAAAGCAAGCATCAGTCCTTGGTTTTTGTCTTGACATTAATGACGATATCCTGATATTCCGGATGTTTTTTGAACCAATCTATCGCATACGGGCATTTGGCGACGATTTGTTTATCCTGCTCTTTGATGCGGTCATATGCCATCTTCATCAACCTTGATGCAAGACCTTCTCCCCTGAGTGATTCATCCACATACACATGGTCGATGTCCGTGCGCTTGTCATCCCTTTTCGGCATGGTCACTTCGGCCATGAGTCGCTGGTTGTCATCAGTGGAGTAAATCCGTTCATCCTCGTACACAAATTCCATGTCATTTCTCCTTTCTTTCGTAAAGACGATGCATGATGATTCCTCCGGCAACGGCCACATTCAATGACTCGGCCCCGGTAATGTCGATGGAAAGGATATCATCAGCGGAGCGTAAAAGGCTGTCTTTCACTCCGGCTCCCTCGTTTCCGAGCAAAAGAGCGACACGTTCATCTTTCGAAGGCTTGATCGAAGAAAGCGGTTCGCCCTTATTGACATCAGTCCCATAGACATGAAATCCATTTTCATGATGTTGCAAAAATGATACGAGCGACATTTTCTTCATATTGAGCTTGAAGATGGTTCCCTGTGTGGCCCGCACCACTTTCGGATTATACACATCGACACATTCATCAAGAACGATGTTTTCGAATCCAAAGGCTTTTGCGCTTCTCAGCAACGTTCCTATGTTGCCGGGATCCTGAATGTGGTCTAACAGCAAATAATCACCCGATGAAAAATCATCGGTTCGTTTCAGACAGACCGCCATCACACCCTGGGGACTCATGACATCACTGAGGGAGGAAAAAACGGTGTCTGAAACCAATAGTTTCCTCGGAAAATCAACATCCGCGTCTTCTGTGTGAATCACCTGCTCACAGACACCGGCTTCAATCGCCTCTTCGACGAGATGATGCCCCTCCACCAAAAACGCTTGTTGCTTGTCACGGTGTTTTTTTTGTTTTAGCTTCCTGAGAGCTTTGATCTTGTTGTTGTCTGTCGACTCAATCACTGCATCATCTCCCAATTATCATTATACCACAAAAAGAAAACGGCGCCACCGTTTTGCGGATGGCGCCGTGAACCCTGTGTTCACAATGAATCTTTCACAAAGATACGGTTAGCTTGTCGGTGTGACATCGGGAATGAGTCCCATGGCCTGTGTCCCGTCATCGTATATGACAAAGACGGCGGTGTATGTCCCGGGGAAATAAGCGACCGGATTGTTGTTCCAATCGCCGCTCGTGTACATGATGTCATCTTCCGTGCCCAGGGTGCCGTCCGGACCGGCATCAAAAACCGTCTCGGAAGCCATTTCGACATACGGCGGTATGAACAAGTTGTCCGGAGTGAGATTCAAGACTTCCCCACTTTCGGCTGAAGGAAACCATAGGATGTCATAATCCTCATCGCTGAATACCACCTTGAATGTCAGGCTGCCGCTCATGGTCGTGTTTGTGCCGTCGATAATGTAATGCTCGTCCCAACCGGCGATTTCATCATACAAGGTAACCTCATCAACATAAACTTCGCCGGCCCCCTCGAGTTGATCCGAAATCGGTAATAAACGGCTGTCGCTGTAATCGGTCACGAGTTTCATGCGGGCCGACTCAGTGCCGATACCTCCATACCAGTCATTGAAATAACCAACGGTGTAGTAACCGACCTCTTCGCCCGGTACGGGACCATAACCTTCAGCCGGCAATAAACCCATGGCTTTCGTACCGTCATCGTATTCCACGAAAATGGCAATATAGGTACCGGCTTCGTAAGCGACGGGATTGTCATTCCATGTTCCCGAGGTGTAGACTATGTCATCCTCCGTACCCAGGGTGCCATCGGCACCGGGATCGGTGTACGTGTCAAGGGGAGTCTCCGAAAATGTCGGTATGTACAAATAATCGGGGGTCAGATTGATCATCGCACCGCTCTCGGGAGACTGAGCCCACCAATTGATGATCGATGAATCATCAATGTCCGTGCGGATGATTTTCAATGTCTGATTCCCGTCAAAAACATAAATTTCGCCGTCAATCAGATAAGAGAGCGTCCAGCCGGCTTCATCGCCGGGCAATGTGATTTCGTTGACATACACATGTTTTGCATCAACGAGTTGCTCACTGATTGGGGAAACACGGTAATCATAAATGTCAAATACCGGTTCCATCTGGGAATATCCATCGTTGATTCCGCCATCCCAACCATTGTACTGTCCAACGGTATAATATGCATGATCTTCATCGAAATAAAGATAAGGTGTTTCGCCGCCGGTTTCAAGACCGAAAAATGTGTAATAATCATAAAGGGCATCATTCAGGGCAGTGATGGCATTTTTGTCCTCGGGCGTCAATTCTTCATGGGATGCGGGAGTGATGGCATCGACTACGAAAATCTGATCGATGAGCGCATCGATGATTGATTTGCCTTCGGCGATTGCGGCATCGATTTCTGTCTGATCGGTCAAGCCCCCCTTGGTGGTCACGTGAGCTTCCAGATACGCTTCAATGAAAGTATCGTGATCCCCGGCATCAACCTGCATCAGCAAGCCGCCGTAAACCGCGGTCAATGCTTCCACGTCATCCAAGACAACCATCGGATCGGTCTCATGGGGATCCATGAAACCCCAACGGTAGATGACATCATCGTAGTATCCGAGATCACCCGGTGACAACGACGTGATGGAAGACTCAAGCTCCGGGATGGCCGCAATCAGGGATGTCTCCAAAAGATCAACGTTTGCCGGGTCGGACAGGAATGCGACCCATACGGTGGATTGTGGGGCGGCCATGTAACTTTCTTTGTCCAGATGGATGTTGATGAAATGGTCAACCATGACATCCGTCGTAAATCCCGTCGCGGAAAGCCCCGCCACGTAATCCCTTAAACTCTGCAAAGAACCGATATACCAGGGATTGTGGAACATCGTGTCGTACTCAAACAGTAACAGATAATACAGCATTTCCTCATCGGTCTCACCGAAGATGGTTTTCAAATCCTCGATTTTCG
>JAGYMP010000158.1 GCA_018400565.1 Bacilli bacterium
ACGACGACGATGCCGCCGGGATGCTGCCCGGACGTTCGCTTGACTCCTTCGATGCCCTTGGAGAGACGTTCCATTTCGGCCCGCCTCACACGTAACGGTTCTTTGTCTTCGGCCGTGCGTTTTTCATTGATCTTCTCATAATAATCCCGGACCATCGCATAAGCGGTCTTCGCAGCACATGTACCGATGGTGCCGGCACGGAACGCATAGTTGTGTCCAAACAATTTACGGATATATTCGTGGATGGTCGCCTGATAATCACCGGAGAAATTGAGATCGATATCCGGCACTTTTTCGCCTCTGAAACCGAGGAATGTCTCAAACGGAATATCGTGTCCGTCTTTTTTCATCGGAGTGTTGCAAACGGGACAATGGTCATCGGGGAGATCCCATCCGGAATCCATCCGGCCGAACATGCCCTGATGTTTCTTTTCGAACTCATTGGTGCCGTGCAGTCTTCGCTCTTTGTCGGTTTTCTTGAATGCGGAAAATTTACATTTCGGGCACACATAATGAGGCGGAAGCGGATTGACTTCCGTGATATCCATCATCGTGGCCACCAGACTTGAACCCACCGAGCCCCGCGAACCGACGAGATAACCGTCATCAAGTGATTTTTTCACCAAAAGATGGGAAATGTAATAAACGGTTGAGAACTGATTCTCAAAAATACTGTCAAGTTCTTTTTGCAGGCGTTCCGCAACCAATTCGGGAAGCGGGTTCCCGTAGATTTTCTCAGCTTTCGTCCGCACCATCGAATCGACCTTCGATTTAATGGATGGAACGCCTTTTTCCGCAAGAAAATCATCGCTCGGCGCATACAGTTCATCAGGAAAAATAGTGATTTGATCGATGTCATCGGCAATCACATTGGGATTTCCGATGACAATGCTTTCGGCCGTTTCATCTCCCAGGAACTTGAATTCCTCAAGCATTTCATCCGTTGTCATGAAGTGCTGGGAAGGGATTTCTTTTTCCCTGTGCAGGGTGTGATACCCGCCCCCGACCATCGGCGAGGCGATCATCACCTCACGGTATTTCTTGTCCTCGGGATCAAGATGATGGACATCCCCCGTCGCGCAGACTAAAATATTGAGTTCTTTGCCGACGTCAACGATCCGTTTGATGACGTCTTCGATCACACTGCGCCAATTCGGCATGTCAAAACGCATATGCGCAAACGTCGAGGGAGGTTGGACCTCAAGGTAGTCATAGTACTTCGCTGCTTCAATCATTTCTTCGCGCGTTTTATTCATCGCCGTTTCGAAAAAGTAAGAATTTCGGCATCCCGACCCAACCAAAACACCATCACGGTGCTGATCGAGATATGTCTTCAGCACTTTCGCGTCTTTGTCGAAATACGTCGTCAAACCTTCTGAAAGGATTTTGTATACATTTTTGAGTCCCGTTTGGTTTTTGACCAAAAGGTTGATATGTTGGGGGTAAGGGAACTTATGCAATTGATCCTGATCGAGCAAAAGGTTCAAATCGGAAAATCGGCGGATGCCATCCTTCTTTGCTTTTTTGAGCATGTGCAAAAAGATTTCTGTGGTCGCCTTCGCATCGTTGATTGCACGGTGATGGTTGTTCAAAGGCACTTTGAAGAACTTGCAGAGCGCATCAAGACTAAACCGCCTTCTGCTAGGATAGAGCGCTTTGGCGAATATCAAGGTGTCTATCGAAGGTTGGTGTTGATCCGTGATGGCACACTCACGGTAAGCATGGTAAATATGTCCCAAATCAAACGGGGCGTTGTGCGCAACGAGAATACACCCTTCGCTGAACGCAAAAAATTTGGGCAATGCTTTATCCAGTGTCGGTGCATCACTGACCATGTTTTCCGTAATCCCGGTCAGATCGGTCGTGAATTTTGGCAATGGCTTCTCTGGGTTGACAAACGTCTGAAAGGAATCGATGGTCGCTCCATTTTTGATTTTAACCGCACCGATTTCGATGATTGTGTCATATACCGCGGAAAGACCTGTGGTTTCAATGTCAAAGACCACATATGTCGCATTACTCAATAACTCATCCGATGTTTCCTGTGTAATGGTGATCGCTTCATCGTCAACATACACCATCTCCAGACCATATATCGGTTTGAAGTCATCTCTGTGGCCTTTACGCGCCATTTCCGGAAAAGACTGGACTGAACCGTGATCGGTCACCGCGAATGCTTTATGCCCCCACCGTTTGGCGCGGTCAATGTAATCAGATGCATCGGTGACTCCGTCCAAAGAAGACATTTTTGTATGCGCATGCAATTCAACGCGACGTCGTTTTGCGCTGTCTTTCCGTGTGTCCGTGGGCAAAACGGCCGAACTTTTCGCCATGGCAATCGCGTTGATGTATACCTCCCCGTAGTAATTGTCATAACGGGCATATCCCGATACTTTCATGCCGTAACCCTCATCCACCGCATCGATGAATGCTTGGTCGTCTTTGTCACGGACACGTTTTTTGATGAGGATGGAATCCTCGCCGTCGGTCAGGATGATATTGGCCTGGGCGCCGTTTCTGAATTGACGTGTGTCCAGACTGACGATTTTGCCGGATACGTTAAAATTCGCTTTGTTGCCGTTG
Source organism: Bacilli bacterium (assembly GCA_018400565.1). Lineage (GTDB taxonomy): Bacteria > Bacillota_I > Bacilli_A > Izemoplasmatales > Hujiaoplasmataceae > M55B122. Next base: position 2,584 of record JAGYMP010000158.1, read on the forward strand.
CGTGCCCGGAATTCCGCGAGTTCGATCTCATCCATCGGAATATCTTTGATTTGGGTGAATGATGGCTCGACAGGGTGGTCCGGATATAGCTCCTCGTACGTGATGGATGCGCCGTCTCCGGCTGATTGCAGGTTTTCATGCACGAATTGATCGTTCGCATCATCAATCATTTTATTGATGGTATCGGATTGTTCGTCGATTTCAATCATCAAATCAACGGAAAATCCGTTTTTCTCCATCGTACGTTCGATATCTTTACGATAAAGCGCTGCGATCCTCGAGCCTTTCGGCACATACATCGTGACTTTGTCTTTGCTGCAATCACGGGTATAATTTTTAAGAGGCGACATCCTTTTGTTTGTTTGGCTGAGTTCATCCAGAACGTAGCCAAAATAATCATCGACATGGTCATCTTCAAATAAATCGAACGTTGTGTTGTGGTCGACCGTGTTTACGCTTCCAACATGATTCGGAAGCGTCCTTAACCGATTGATGAACGCTTTATAGCGCTCAATGTCGACAGGTTTGTCAAACACGAGAAAAAACGTCCACTTCTTGGCCAGAGAGTCGACGTCGACTTTTTTCAAGTTCACATGTTCGCTGATTTGTTTGTCTTCGTATGAAAGAAGATCCATTAATTGCTTCAGTTTTTGATTCATCAAATCAACTCCATTACACATGCTATTATATCATAAGGACACATGATTCAGCTTGAACAAAAAAAGAAAAAACAGTCATTCGACTGTTTTAAAATTCCGCTGTAGTTTTCCCGGCTAAGATTTCTTCCAAAGCCTTCCCGACCGGTTTGACACATTTCGTTTCGATCGGTGAAAATTCATCACGTTTGATGATTTTCGCCCGTTTTGCGGCGATGTATGCAAGTTTATATTTTGAATCGATGACTTCCAATAAATCATCGATCGACGGATATCTCAAACCGTCATGATTCTTCTTCGACATCTTCTTTTCCCTCCATTATTTCGTAATACTTGTGAATCGAGCGTTCCGTCCTCGCATGCTCTGCGCGGATGATGGCCACGATGCGGTCGGCCGCATTATACACATCATCGTTGACGACGATATAATCATATTTGTAGGCCAGATGAAACTCCCGTTCTGCTTTCTCGATGCGTTTCTTGATATCATTCGTCATTTCCGTGCCGCGGTTCATCAACCGTTCGAAAAGCACATCACGCGACGGTGGCACAATGAACACAAACACGGCTTCAGGCATCCTCTCACGAACTTTGAGGGCACCCTGGACCTCAATTTCGATAATCACTTCTTTGCCTTCATTGAGTTTTCTTTCAATGTAATCGCGGGGGGTACCGTAATATTGTCCGACGAATTCAGCATATTCAAGAAATTGATTTTCATCGATGCGCCGTTCGAATTCCTCACGGCTGACGAAATAATAATCCTCCCCGTCAACCTCACCTTCACGTGGTTTTCTCGTGGTCATTGACACCGAATAACAAAAATTGTTATCAGGCAACTCGAACAATGCTTCCCGAATGGTGCCTTTCCCGACCCCCGACGGACCGCTGATGACAACAAGTAATCCGCGTTCGTTGAGCTTCATCGCCACGCCCCCAATGCAAGACAAATGTTTTTTTGATTATCCATTATTGTAACACAAAAAATAACTTAAGTAAAATAATTTCGACATTGCAACACACAAAGATTCCACAACCATCACACTCGAAACTCACCAATGATATGTTATAATGGGGATGGTGATTTTTATGAGCATGGACGGACGCTTCATCGAGAAGCTGACCGAAGAATTGAATGAGACATTATCCGGAGGACGCATCCAAAAAATCTATCAGTTGACCGATACTGATTTTTTGTGGATGGTCCGGACATATGCTGGAACACATAAACTTTTCATGTCGGTATCCACATCAATGCCAAGAATCCACATCACAAATTTCAAATACGACACACCGGATACCCCGGCCGGTTTTTGCATGTTGCTGAGAAAACATTTTGAATCCGGAATCATCAAGAGTATCGGCACCATCAACCGTGACCGCCTGATTGACATTACCGTTGAAACAAAAAATGA
>JAGYMP010000159.1 GCA_018400565.1 Bacilli bacterium
ATACAATTCATTGGGCAAACACACAAGCGGTCTCAGTTCGGAGTTGCTCGGGGGCTGAAGCTGGCAGAGATCTTTCGGGCTTTCTTGGTACACCACGGAAATCTTGCCGTCCTCAACCTTCAATTTGATGCCTTCAATGTTGTGTTCGGCAGCATAACTGTCTTTCTCATATAGAAGGTCCATGTCTGTGCTGATTGTGCCGGGGACATAGAAAATCCCTTCGTCCGCCCTGCCGGCGTCCACCTCATTTTTATAGTCGGTCTCAAACAGGATATAATCGTTGGTTTCGAGATCGATCTTTAAAATCATCTCATCTCGGTAATAGACGTTCGCGAAATGATTGCCCGTGGCGCGGGACGACTCGTTCCACCGGAACCCGAGCAACGCCATAAGACCGAGAATAAGCACAACCCCGATCAATATCATGTCATTCTTTTCCAAGGCGAACACCTCCGTCCACGTTTTATTATACAATACCTTGTCACGCACATCACATCTTTTGTGAAAAAAACAACTCAAAAACCGGCTTGTTTTGTTATAATGGGAAAGGATAAGAAACGGGTGAATACCGAATGAAAAAAATACTGTTGATCATATTGTTTGTCATGATTCTGTCGGTGTCGACGGCATGCGGTCCGAGCATGACAAACCCGGATGATGATTATTGCGTCAGAGACGGTGATTCCGATGTGTTTGTCTGCACCAAACCCTGGAGCAGTTATTTCGACACCTCGATCACCCTGAAACTTTACATCGGACCGGATCACACGGAAGATGTTGCAAAGACTTTCGAAGATGTCGAAGCGGAGTTCAGGACCTTCCACCGGTTATTCGATAAATACCATGCCTATGACGGCTTGACCAACGTTTATGCGATCAACCACGATGAAGACGGCACGGCTGAAATCAGCGAAACTCTCTATGACGCCATCAGCTTCGCACTCGAACATGATGAGGACGTCACCGCGGATGATGCAATCCTGTTCAATCTTGCGCTCGATCCCGTCTCATCCGTCTGGCACGATGCGCGGGAAGCGGAAAATTGTGAGATCGGCGCTTATTACAATGTCTGTGATGTGCCGGACATGAGCCAACGCGGACCGTTCAACACCGATCCGGGTGACATCATCCTTTCCGAAGATCCATATGCGATTACCTTCGTGGAAGACGGGATGTCGATCGACATGGGTGGATTCGGCAAAGGGTATGCGGCGGAAAAGGTGACCGATTACTTAGATGAACGAAACATGGATTATCTTCTCAACATGGGCCATTCCAATGTCAAAGCCGGCGGGGGAAACCCCACCAGGGACGACGGTTTGTTTTACATCGCCCTGACAAGACCCACACTCGGCATCCCCGATCATGACCAAGCCGGTTACTATGCGATCGTGAAGATTCCCGGTCAGCTGAGTCTGGTGACTTCGGGCAATTACCAACGTTATTTCAAAGGCCGCGGGGACGGAGAGTATTATCATCACATCATCGATCCGAGGACCCACTATCCCGGAGGGGAGGCCATGAGTGTCACGGTGCTTACCGATGACGGGGGGCTCGCCGACATTTATTCAACCGCCATCTACCTTTTGTCGGTTGAGGAAGGGTTGGCCGCCGTCAACGATATGGACGACCTGGAAGCCATCTGGTACCTCTCGGGTGGAGATGTTGTCATGAGTGACGGATTCTCCGATTATATCTACGAATTGGACAATCAAACATCATCCGTCGATTAGACGGATAACGAAGTGCCCCGGCATGTGCCGGGGCCTTTTTTTTCAGAATTCCCTTTCGATTTGCTTCTTGTATTCCCGTGTCAGCTTTCTTGATACCAGTCCCGTCACAATCCCGGCCGGAACACTCAGAAGCAACATATAAGGCAAATAATACACGAGTGCCGTCGTTTCAAGCACGACCATGGCCATCATAATCTGACCGACCATGTGCATCAGCGAACCGGCGACGGAAACGCCGATGATGGAAAAACGGTGCGATTGTTTGATGAGAATCATCGTCAAAACCGCAAAAACACCGCCGGAAAAAGACAGCAGCGATGGCGGCGTGAACAAACCGGAGTAAATCAGCGATACCAGAAAAATACGCAAAAAAACGACAATCGCCGCGTCTTTGGCGCCATAAACATATAAAATCACGAGTGTGATGATATTCGCCAGTCCCAATTTAACGCCGGGAATGATAAAAAAAGCAGTCGATATCGCCGATTCGATAATGCTCAACACGATCGCCGCCGATATCATCAAGGCGATGAAAATCATTTTTCTGAGTTTCACGGATGTCACCTTCCCTGTCATGCCAGAGGCTGTCTCGTGCAATGAAAAAGCGAACGCATGGCGTTCACTTCCTGGCATTCAGATATCTGTACAGCATCGTCAGCGGCCAGAAGAACACACCGAAAATCACAATGACGAACCAGTTGAATTCACCGAAAAACTCATAAAATGTCAGATTGATGAAAATTGACAGTCCGACAATCAAAAGGTAACTGACAAGAGAGAAAAACAATTCGGCCCTCCGCTTGGCGATGATCTTCTTTTTCTTCTGTGCCTCGGTCGGGAAAGCCTCCAACACATCCTCGGCATCACCGAATTCACGGATGGCCTTTTCCGTGGCTTCTTCCTCGCTCATGCCCTGTTCGACGAGATCGTCGACCTTTTCCTGAAGGGAATCCGTCAGCCGGTCTTTCAGTTCGTCTTTCTTTCCGCCGAAAGTGTCTTTTATTATCTTATTGATGAATTGTTTGATTTTGCTCATCGGGTATCACTCCCCAGAATCGTTTGCATGATATCCTTCAATGTCTCCCATTCCTCGACCATCGTTTTGAGATAAGCTTTTCCGAGTGACGTGAGACGATAATACCGTCGTTTTCTCCCGTAAGATTTCTCACCCGAATAGGAATCGATCAACTCCCGCGATTCCATGCGCTGCAAAACGGAATACAGAGTTGCCTCTTTGATTTCAAACACGCCTTTTGTCCGTTCCTTGATGACATTGGCGAGTTCATATCCGTACATGTCTTTTTCGGACAGAAGTTTCAACACGATGGTGTCCACGTGGCCGCGGATGACATCACTTGATAGCATGGATCCTCCTCCTCAGGGATTCAGCACATAACCGACGGTCATCGCTTTCGGGCCGGAATGGGCCCCGACGGCGGGTGTGAGCGGGTAGTCGTTGATGTCTTTGAGTTCGGGTCTTTCTTCGGCTAGTCTCTTTCGGACGTGTGCGACGCCTTCCGGGTTATTTGCGTGGATGATGAAGGCTTCGTAATCCTTCCCTTTTGTTTCTTCCAAAAAGATGTCGATGACACGGTTCAGCGCCTTCTTGAATGTCCTTATCTTCTCAACGGTGACGACTTTTCCCTCATCGTCGATCTTCAGCAAAGGTTTGATTTTAAGCACGTCCGCAAAAAAACCGGCCGCATTGGTCAATCGTCCGTTTTTGACAAGATAGGAAAGGTCGCTCACGGCAAAATAGATCCTGTTGTTGTCGCGGAGGTATCTCAGATGTTCAAGAATCGCCTCAAGAGATTTTCCCTGCCGGGCCATGCGGTACGCGTCAATCGCCATTTTGGCCTCGATGTATCCGACGGTCTTTGAATCAAACACCGTCACATGCACGCCTTCTGTCATATTTGCGGCCACAAGGGCGTTCTCATAAATCCCGCTCATTTTGGATGAAATCGTCACGAAGAGGATCTCGTCGCATCCCTGGTCCCGGAAATGTTCATAGTGTTTGATCATCGTACCCGTTGAGGGCATCGCCGTTCTCGGGAACAACGATTTGTCATCGCTGAGCATGTCATAAAACTGATTCGCGGTGAGTTCTTCGTAATCGATGAATTCCTCATCCCCGACGATGACCGTTGAACGGATGACATCAATCGGTTCATCGTGGGTCACATAATCAATGGCCGAGTTCGTACAGACCATCACACCCAATTTGTTCATGTTGGCACAACCTTCCCCATATTTTTATGAGTCCATTATAATCCCTGCCGAAAATATGTCAAGACGGCAATGTGAATCATGAATGGCCGTTTACGGTTCAAATGAAAGAAAAACCGGCGGTAAGCCGGCCGTTTTTCATTCAAACGAGTCAATGTCGATGTTCACGCGTTTTCCGATGCGGGATGCGGCGGCATATGTAATCGTCCGGATCGCA
>JAGYMP010000160.1 GCA_018400565.1 Bacilli bacterium
TATGAATCGATGGAGTTATACGGAGTCTTTACAGTTAACACGGGCAAACGGGCACTCATAGTCATTTGGGGTCCGGTATTGACGCTTCGGCCACATATGGATGAGAATATGTCATTTATGTCATTTTCTAAATGTTTCAAAAAGGAAACGACACGAAAAATTGTTCAAATGCTGCCAACGATGCGGGTTAAGAAATTCGTGAAATACCTGAATGCGATGTGTTATCTCTTGACGAAACGAAAATGCACCGTATCTCAAATCATCGACGGACGCATTGAGATTTCCGAACCTCGGGATATTGACCTCAACCATGATTTCAGGTCGGTACCGAGCGATTTATATTCAACACAAATCGATTTGAACCTTTACCTTGATGCAACACGTCAAGGGGATGTCAAACAAATCAAGTTCCTGATGAAAAACAAAGTTTTGTACCATTTTTTCTCAGTCGATGACATGAGGGAATTGTTTCATAAATACATCGCCGTAATCACCATGGTGGCTCATGAGGCAGTGAAGGGCGGACTTGATTTTGATGAGACACTCGATACCGTCCACTCACTGATTTTTCAAGCCGAACGGATTGATGAACAGGATTGTTTGCGGTATTTCACAGTGAAATCCATTTTAGGTTTAGTGCAGCGTGTTGCGAAAAAACATAAAAGATTCCTGCATTCTGAAAGCATCAATCAGGCCATTCATTTTATCGAAGAACACTATCACCGAGCGTTGTCACTCGATGATATCGCGTCGCATGTTCATTTGTCATCTCCCTATCTTTCACAGCTGTTCCGAAAAGAAACAGGCGAAAACATTCAAACGTTCATCCGCGATCTCCGCTTGAGGGAAGCCAAAAATTTATTGTTGTTCACGAAACGGTCCATCGGTGACATCGCGGCTTCACTGGGCTTTAAAACACAAAGTTATTTCACCGAGGTCTTCAAAAAAGACAGCAACATGACACCGTATCAATACCGCAAACAATACTGCCATTATTAAAAAAAGCCGCAAATGCGGCTTTTTCTTTAAATCAATTACATTTCACCGAGCGGATCGATCGGTTCTTGGACTCTTTCGGCTCCGGAATCGATTTCCTCAAAATAAAGGATACGTGCGGTTTGATGGCGGGGAATGATCCACAACCATAAAATGCCGAATGTGAATGCTCCTAGGATATACCAGCCGAGATAACTTAGATCAAGAATAAATAACTCTGCTTTGCGACCACTCATAAGGTTTTTTGATTTTGAAATGGATTCCACAGCGTCCATGCCGGGATTTTTCTTAACCAGGTAAAAAGCCATTGAGTACGCATACGCCTTGATGATGCCTGGGATGATGAATAAAAGCGCCCACAAAAAGATGAACAAACCGCGCACAAAAAGCAAGACAATGTTTCTGCCATATTGTTCCTTAAAACCAGAAAGCAAAACATCATCGACTCGATAGTCTTCTTGACGGGCGATGTTTAACCACAGCGTGATAAATGAATAAACGAAGCCGGCCATCAACAAAAACTGCAAAGCAGAAACAATCGTCATCAAAAATTGGTTCCCAGGTTCGATTATCTGCATGGTGGCAAGATCACGTGTCGGACCCACTGCACGGTGAATTCCGATGAGCAGACCGTCAAGGAGCGCATAAATGAGCATTGCGACAATCGGTTTCTCATACTGTCCGCTTAAAAGTTCTTTTGCTCTGTCTTTATAAAAGACTCTTGGGTGTTGCATCATGTGTTTCCTCCTTATTTTTTACTAATATCATTATATCATATAAAAACACATAACCGAAAACAAAAGGGGCATCCCGTCAAGAGATGTCTTTGTGATTCATCTGGAGCAAGCGAGGGGATTCGAACGCCCATTATCTGCACGGCAAACACAAAGAGAAATCATAATAACGCCCATGTA
>JAGYMP010000161.1 GCA_018400565.1 Bacilli bacterium
CTCGAAGAAATGAAGGAATTGGATGCCGGAAGTTGGTTCGGTGAGCAATACGCAGGTGAAATGGTGCCGACGCTTGAAGAAGCGTTGAGGGTCGCAAAGGGACATGTCGATGTCTACATTGAAATAAAATCAAGCATCAATGACGCATCGGTGATTCTGACGGACATCATTGAGGAGACGGGAATGGAGAATCGCGTTAAAGTCCTGTCGTTCAACGGCGTTCTCCTTGAGAATATCAAGCGTGAGAATCCGTCCGTTGCGATCGTTCAGTTGATCGGCACGTTTTTAGGCAACATCAATGTGCTCGCGGATAACGACTTGGTCGATGCTTATGGATTCGGCATCCACATCCTCAAGAACAACGAAGATTACGTGCGTGCCATGAAACAACAGGGGAAAGGTATTTATGTTTACACCGTGAACGAGAATGATGACATCAATTACGCGAACCGGATCGGGGTGGACGGGATCATCACGGATGAACCGTATTTGGCTCGAGAGGTGGTCTATTCTTCTACGACAAACGATGTGTTCGATAAAATCATGGCATCCCTCTTTCAAAGGTGAGTTCTCCGTGATTGGGTCCACGCTTTCAAACGATACCGTATGATAACTATGCATAACTAATATATAGACTGTGTCTGGAAGAAGTTACTTCAATATGACCAACATTTTCTCCAGGGTCAGGCTGGTTGAATTAGTGTTTCCGCAAAGAATGTTACTGTTAGTCAATGTGAAATCATATGATGACTCCTGAACTTAATTAACATAACGATCAAAGCCAAAAAACCATGATTTCTCATATGGTGATTGAGACCACTGGAAAGGATTGAATATTTCTGGCTAAATAAAGATCTGTATATATTTATAAAACCAAAAACCATGTGATATGGTTAGAATATTGAATGATAGAAAAAAGGGGATGGAAGATATCATGAGTGAAGATTCATTGAAAGAATACAAAGAGAAACGTGACCTTAAGGAAACGCCGGAACCGGAAGCCAAAGCAAACTCGGATTATGATGAACCGATTTTCGTCATCCAAAAACATGATGCTCAGAATCTTCATTATGATTTTCGGTTGGAAGTGGACAGCGTCTTAAAATCGTGGGCAGTCCCAAAAGGGCTGTCAACCGATCCGTCCGATAAACGGTTGGCGATTCCCACCGAAGACCATCCGCTTGAATACGGTGATTTCGAAGGCGTCATCCCCGAA
>JAGYMP010000162.1 GCA_018400565.1 Bacilli bacterium
GATGAATCACAAGACGCGCTGATTATCGATCTCAAAGACAGTGAGGTATGATTATGGGTATAGTCATTGACATCGGAATTTTCATGATTTTGGTATGGTTCGGTCTGATTCTTCTGGCCGGTTTCATTGAAGCGACAACCATGGATCTGACAAGCATCTGGTTTTCGGCGGGAGCTCTCGTGGCGCTCATCATCGCCATTTTTGCTCCGGAAGCCATTCTCGTTCAGGTTTTGGTTTTCATTGCCGTTTCAATCGGTTTGCTATTATTGCTCCGGCCGCTCTTTAAGGAATACATCCGAACAAACAAAATCAGAACGAACGCCGACAAACTTATCGGGAAAACCGCGGTTTGCCTTAAACCGATCAAAGACGGCGGACGTGGCGAAGTAAAAATTGACGGCAAAATATGGACCGCCGTCGCCAACGAAGACATCGACACCAATGAAAAAGTTGAAGTGTTGGCGATTGACGGTGTGAAATTGGTGGTTAAGAAGAAAATATGAATGCAGGTTTTATTAAACGAATCGTTTCGACAATTATTGATCTGACGGTGGTGTTATTGGTCATTTATGGATCGTTCGCATTGCTCGGCAAAAACATCATGCGCAATCAAATCGACAATTTCGATGTGATCTATTCGTCATACAACGAATTGCTGGATGCTTACAACGAAGATCTGGCCACATTGAGACAATCCTATCAGGCCGATGTCGATGAAGCCGGTGACAATGAGCACCTCCTCCAGCAGGCAGAAGATAAATACCAACGCAAAGCGGATGTCCTCAGCAGGCAAAATTCCGTTGACATCGAACCCTACAACGATGTGTTGTCAAGATACTTCATGAACAACATTTATTACTTCGCGCTCGGCGTCCTCATCGTGATGACATTTTATGCGCTTCTCACCCAAGGCAAAACCCTTGGCCGCAGAGTTATGCAAATCCGTTTGGAAGGACCCGTCTCACCCATCTCCATCTTCTTCCATGACGTTATTTTCAAATATTTCTTCATCATTTTGGCGTTGTTTGTCAACGTCGGGGTCGCCTTACTCATTCTGGCTGTACAATTTGTTATAGATATGATCATGATCGTCGGCACCAGACGCAAACTCGCCTTGCGCGATATGCTC
>JAGYMP010000163.1 GCA_018400565.1 Bacilli bacterium
TTCATCATCATCGTTGATGCCTTTCATCAGCATGATTTCCAACCATAATTCGCCGTTATACCGATGAGAAAACCGTTTTATGCCATCATACATATCCGTGAAATCGATTGTTTTGTGAGGGCGGTTAATCCTCCTGAAAGAGGCCTCGTCATAACCATCCAGCGTGGGGAGCACAATATCCGCTTCCAGGCAATCGGTTGCAACATCATTTTTATACAACAAAGCTCCGTTCGTGATAATCGCAACCGGCTTTTCCGTGCGTTCTTTTAATCCTTTCACAAGATCTCCCAACCCCGAATACAGGGTGGGTTCTCCTTCGCCCACAATTGTGACAACATCAAAGGGGAGAGGGGTTGCCACAAACCGGTCAAATTCATTCAAAATGGATTCGACGGGATAAAACATGCTGCGTTCGTTTGTGAATGAATCCGTGATGCCAAGCTGACAGTAAATGCACGAATAATTGCATGTTTTCTCCGGGATCGGACTGATCCCGAGCGATCGTCCGAGTCTTCTTGAGACAATCGGACCATAGATGTATCTCATGTCTTCTCATCCTCTTTTCTTTTTAAAACGGGGGCGATCTCCGTGATCAAATCGGTTGCCATCATGCTTGTTTCACCGTATATCTCTTTGGCGGATTTGCCAACGCGGATGTGCAACAACACACCGTTGATTGCACTTTGTTGCAAAGAAAGACCCTGGGCAAGATAGCTTGTGATCATCCCGGCAAGGACATCACCGCTTCCCGCAGTCGCAAGCCCCGGATTGTTACCTTCGGCGATAAATACCCCTTCGTCACCGGCTATAAGCGTCGCATTGCCTTTTAAGACAAGTATGATTCCTTTCGACATAAAGAATCGGATGGAATCTTCCAGGCTGTCAAAATGAAGGCCGTCTTCTTCCAGCATGCGTTTGAACTCCCCATAATGCGGTGTCAGAATCACCGGCAAATGCTCATTTTCTTTCAGTAAAGGTGTTAAATGCTGAAGTCCGCCGGCATCAACGACCACGGGGATTTTCTTATTCAATAAATAACCGAGCATTCTTTCATAGACGGGATCATCCACATCCATTCCGGGACCAAAACAGACGCCGTCCGTCTTTTTAAAATGTTTCTCGTAGTCACTGCCTTCAAACGATCCGAGAATGATTTCGGGAATCTGCGGCGAGTAATGATCGAAATCTTCCCGCCGCATCAGAATCTTCGCAAGTCCCAGACCGGAGCGCATCGCTGCATGTGCGGCCATCGTGATCGCACCCGGCATATGTTTTTCGCCGCCGACGAAGACGGCTTTCCCGTAATCATATTTATGGGTGTTCTTGCGTCGCTTAACAACTCTGGGCTCACCCTCTAATCGGTGCCATGCTTCATCCGGAAGGTCGTTTTGTTCGAAGCCGATATCGATGATTTGTTTTTCACCGTGATAATCCGGGGCATCAAACAAAAGATTGCCGGTCTTTAACAACCCGATGACATAGGTCTTTGTCGCATTGATCGCCACCGGCATCTTCATGCCGGTCTCACCATGAATCCCGCTTGGCAAATCAATGGCGATGACCTGCTTTGCGTTTCTGTTGATGGTTTCGATGATCGGTTGGAAAAACGGTGACAGTTTTCTGTCCAAACCCGAACCGAAGATGCCATCGATGACGATTGCATCCGAAGGAATGGTGAACGCATGATTGTCTTCGTCCAAGACATGAATCGGAATATTTTCCTGTTTACACAGATCAAACGGTACTTCTTTTGCTTTCTTGAGTACATAGACCGTGACATCCCATCCATTCAGATGTAAAAAACGAACAAGATGCAACGAGTCGGCACCGTTGTTCCCCGGACCCGAAAAACATACGCATTTTCTTTCTTTCTTTCCGAAATCACGGATAGTGGCTTGATAGAGTCGTTTCCCGACTTCCTCAGTCAACCTGTCCCCATCAATTTCCTTTCTTGTCATCAGTGCTTCGTCCATCGTCCGCATCATTCTGGGAGTGACAACACTGCCCTTTAAGCCAATCATAATAGATCACCTCCGAAAACCATTGAGATCATGAATAAAATGATGATGTGTGCCGGATAATACATATAGAAAAACCACTTGTTTTGCTTGCCTTTCTTTCCGTTGTAGAAGAAAAACAAAATGAATGCGATCAAAGCAAAAAACTGGATCAGCATAATGGACGGAAAATAACCTTCCGCATCGGCAAGCATCGGCAAATAAACATAAAGTGCCGTCAGCATACCACCGTACAGCAACCGTTGGACATCATGCCTGTACGCATAGAGCAAGACAATCATCAAAACACCGTAAAAACCGTAGGAAGTCCTCAAGAAGATCGCTAGCAAAACCGGCAGTAAAGCACCCATTTTGACCCAGGGTTGTGGATGTGACAAGAACATGATGGCGCCCAACCCGAACACAAGGGGCCAGATGATGTTTTGGGATCCGCCTTCGCCTAACCAATGAAAAACCGTCATGTTCACATCAAACCTCAAATACAGAAACAAGAGCACGGATTCAATCATTATCGCAAAGGAGAAAAGGCGGATGAAATAATGATACACATTCCTTGTGTGGATGAAACCCTCAACCACCATCAAAGCGAAAATGGGGAACGCGATCCGTCCGACTGATCGGAAAAAAACGTACCAAAACCCACTCGGCTCCATCAAAAAAACAGCAATGTGATCGATTGTCATTGTAATGATTCCAATATATTTTAGATGTTTGGCGTTCACTTCAGACCTTCTTTCTTTTGTGTTTAAGCATCAATCAAAAATATCCAACTCGACGGGGCAATGGTCGCTTCCATAGATATCATCCCGGATCATTATATCGTTCACGTCGTCCATGAGACGTTTCGACACAATGAAGTAATCAATCCGCCAGCCAACATTTCTTTCGCGTGCCGGGAATTTATAAGTCCACCAGGTATATTGGATTTTTTCGGGATGCATTTGCCTGAACACATCAACGAACCCGGCATCGAGCAAGCGTGTGAATTTCGCTCGTTCTTCGTCTGAATAACCGGGGTTCATCGCATTTCGGTCCGGATCCTTTAAATCAATCGGTTGGTGCGCCACATTGAGATCGCCGCAGTAGATAACGGGCTTGTTCTTATCGAGTTTCTGAAGATACATGCGCATTTCGTTTTCGAAGTTCATGCGATCATCCAAGCGTGCGAGTTTTGCTTTTGAATTCGGCACATAAGCATTGACAAAGAAAAAACCCTCATATTCGAGTGTGATCACCCTTCCTTCGGCATTATAGCCTTCGCCGCCGATACCGTATATGACATCAACAGGCTGCTTTTTCGCAAGAATCAACGTTCCGGAATAACCTTTCCGTTCAGCATCATTCCAATATTCATGATACCCCGGCAAGCCAAATTCCTTTTGGTGCTTCTGCATTTTGGTTTCCTGCACAGCAAACAGATCGGCATCAATGTCAGAAAGAATCGCGTTAAATCCTTTTCTGATGGCGGCGCGCAGTCCGTTGACATTCCATGACACGAATTTCATAAAGCATCCCCTTTATGTGTGCATCTTAATCTTATTGTAACATATATCCGTGAAACGTGTCCAAAAACGGCCATATATTATTTACAAAACACCCGGGTTATATTATAATGGTTATACATATGTAAGGCTTTTCAGAAAGGATGTCATCATGACAGACAAATCAAAAAAACTCATGGAAAAGGCCATCAAACAGGCTGAGAAAACCATGAAAAAAGATATCGGCGGACCGTTCGGTGCTTTGGTCGTCGATTCCAATGGCAAAGTTTTGTCGATTGCCTCGAATACCGTCCTGGGCGATCACGATCCCACGGCCCATGCCGAAATAAATGCCATCCGGCAGGCAACCCAAAAAATCGGTTCTCATGACTTAACCGGATGCACCCTTTACACGACCGCCCATCCCTGTCCGATGTGCTTGGGGGCCATCATCTGGTCAAACATCAAAACCGTCATCTATGGCTGCAAACCCGAGGACGCACGGAAGATCGGTTTTCGGGATGATGACATGTATGCTTTCATTGAAAGCGGCCATAACGACGAGAGCGTGTTAAAAATCGAGGAAAGACACCGCGACAGCTGCCTTGAGCTTTTTCAGGAATATTCAAAACTCGATAAGCAAGTGTATTGAGCCAATCAAAAACTGCCG
>JAGYMP010000164.1 GCA_018400565.1 Bacilli bacterium
GGAAGAAAAACTCTGGCCCGTCAAACCGCTTTCCGAAATGTGGGGCATCGGACCCAACATGGAAAGAAACCTGAACCGTCTCGGCATCAAGACCGTCGGTGATTTGGCGCATTATGACATCACGAAACTGAAGAAACGTTACGGTGTCCGCGGGGAGGAACTGTATTACCATGCCAACGGCATCGACCAGAGCAGAATCCAAAACAAAAACAAAATCGAAGCCGTCAACAAAAGTTACGGCGTCGGCCAGACGTTGTTCAGGGATTACCGGCGCGGCGAGATCAATCCGGTGATTTTGGAGATGGTCGATGATGTCTGCCGCAGGCTCCGGTTAAGCAAAAAACAGGCCACGACCGTCCATTTCGGACTCGGGTACAGCAAACACGTCGGCGGCGGGTTCTCCCGCCAGAGCAAATTGCCGAAACCCAGTTCGAGCGAAACCCGGATTTATAAGGAATGCCTTCACCTCCTGGAAAAATTTTATGAAGGCAGTCCCATCCGCAAGGTTCACGTGAGTGTGTCCGGATTGGTCAAACAAGAAGCGATCCAGTGCAGTCTGTTTGAGGACGTCGAACAAATCGTCAAGGAACACAAAGTCTTTTCCGCCGTGGATGAAATCAAGTATAGATACGGTAAAAACAAAATTGACCGGGCATCTTCGGAACTTAAGGAATCGACCGCGAAAAAGCGCAACGAATTGATCGGTGGTCACAATGCGGGTTAGGTATGTCGACCGGGGCATCATCAAATGGAGCCCCTTTGATGCACTGACCGGATATAAAAGTCTGCTCAAACAGATCAGGCACCGTCTCGGCAAAGGGCAAAAACCCGAGTTGAGCGAGGATGCACTGGAAGAACTGGACCGGACGCTTTCGTTGGCCAAAGAGAAAAGTTTGGAAACGGAAGTCCGCTATTTCAAAGACGGCTATGTGCGTTTCACGTTCGGTAAAATCGAAAAACTGGATTATGTGCACAAAGAAATCGTCTTGTCCACAAAAGAGCGTTTCCGGGCACAGGATGTGCTTTCTTTGGAAATAACCGAATAAAACAGGACACCCGCAAAGGTGTCCTTTTGTTTGAAAACAATCAATTCACCACATGGACGGGATTGCCGTCAAGGAATGCTTTCAGATTATCCTCCGCGGCATCCATGATGCGTTGCCGGCTTGCTTTGGAAGCCCAGGAAATGTGCGGTGTGATGAAACAGTTTTTGGCCTCAAGAAGCGGATTGTCTTCTCCGATTGGTTCGGAGGAGACGACATCGACCCCGGCCGCCCGGACGTTACCGTCATTGAGTGCATCGGCAAGGTCTTTCTCATTGATGAGGCCGCCCCGTGCATTGTTGATGAGAATCACACCGTCTTTCATCCTGGAAAGACTTTTTTTGTTGATCATGTGTTTGTTTTCCTCGGTCAGCGGGCAATGCAGGGCGATGACATCGGATGAGGCATACAAGGTGTCAAGATTGACATAATCGGCGATATTCCGCCCCTTTTTGGAAGGGTTAATGTCATGGGCGATGACGCGCATGCCCATCGACTTTGCGATGGTTCCCGTCTTTTTGCCGATTCGGCCGAACCCGATGATGCCGATGGTTTTGCCGGCGAGTTCGATCAACGGATAATCCCAAAAACAAAAATCGGGGGAATCCGTCCACCTGCCCTGATGGACCGCATGATCATGATGACCGATGTGATGGCAAATCTCCAAAAGAAGCGCAATGGCGAATTGTGCCACGGACGAAGTGCCGTAAGAGGGAATGTTTGACACGGGGATGTTATTTTTACGGGCATAATCAACATCAACCATGTCATAACCCGTTGCCAACATGGAAATAAACTGAAGGTTTGAACAGGCACCGATCACGGTTTTTGATATCGGTGTTTTGTTCGTGAAGACGATCTCGGCATCACCGATGCGACGAATGATTTTTTTATCATCATGTGGTGTGCGCTCATAAACAGTGAGATCGCCTTGCTTGCTTATCCCTTCCCAGGACAGATCGCCGGGGTTTTCGGCATAACCGTCGAGGATAACGATTTTCATGGGAATGCTCCTTTCGTATAATGATTAAATCGCCGTAAATAAAAGTTTCCTGTTTTTTATAAAGAAATATCCGGTTGTGTTTCAAGCGGGCGGCATGTCGCTTCCTCGATATAGCGGATCATATCTTTTTCTGTTTGATATGGATACGGATATCCAAGATGTTTTTCGATTGTTCGTCCCAGATGACCGACGAGGTTGACGTACGCATCCAACGCTTTAAAATTGTCGTCCATGGTTTTGCCCGCGAATGTCTCAAGTAACATCGCACGTGTTTTTTTGTCTAACATGTCAAATAAATACCGGCCTTCGGAACCGATGTTGATATTAAAATCATTGAAAACACCCACATACCAACTAAGCAGTTTTTTCAGTTTTTGGTTCAACACATGATACATGTGGCGCGTGAAGAAAAACTCACCGCGCCGCAAACTCTTGATGACGTATGATGTGTCAAAGAAAAACGTTTGGATGGTTTTTACATATGTTTCTTGTGATGGTTTGTTGACATAAAAGGCGGATGCATCGTTAAAAGACGGTTTCGGGACAACGTTGTCTTTGTCGATGATGATTTTATACAAAAGGAAATTATTCGCGAAACGGGCGTCTTTGACATGCATGAACGAGGCATCGATTTTGAAATGGTCGTCCATGATCATTAGTCTGGTGTAACACTCCCCGCCTTGAGAGATGTCTATTTTGTCATTAAAACGTGCGATGGGGGTGCCAAATAGTTCAATCCAGGATTCATCGTTGATGAACATGTTTAAATCATCAACAATAAATAACGGATCGATATCCGTGAATGCATCGATCTTCGGATGCGGCATGATAAGTGAACCCTGAAAGATGAGGGCACGGATGTGTTTGTTGTTATATGTCAGTGTTTTCGCCTGATCGATCGCTTGTTGGATGGTACGCATGTGTATACCTCTTTTTTCAAATTTGGGGATTGTTTTCTTGAAACGGCACACTTTTATTATACATGGCATTTCATTTTGTCACAATAGCATCTTTATGCATCTTAACCATAAA
>JAGYMP010000165.1 GCA_018400565.1 Bacilli bacterium
CGTTTTTATCAGTTGAACATGGTGCGGCGTGAAATCGACATCATCCTGTCAACTTTGCGGGCGATCATCTCGGGTGATTTTGACATCCTTTTGGCGAATTATCCGACATATTTCACGGCCCATGCAAGTTTTGACACGGAGGAACTGACGCAATCGAAAACATTTGACCAATTGATTGAAGCGACGGAGGGCACACGATATCATCCCGTCTTAAAACAATTTGAGACCAAGAAGAAAGAAGATATTCATTACACGGATATCGAAGAAAAAATGGATGAGCTCTATTATGATGAGGTTTTTAAGCGGATTGATGAGTTGTTCACGGGTAAAGAGAACAAACGTCTGAAAGAAATCTTTCAAACGAAAATCGATTTGCACAACATCATCATGATTTACAGATTGAAGAAGTTTTATAAAGCGGACCGTAAGACCATCATGAATGCGTTGATCCTTAAATATTCTACGATAAGACAGCGCACATTGGAAGAGATGATGGCACTACCGGATGCCGATCTAATTTTGACTTACCTTGAGAGTTCGGAACATTCGCTGAAAAGCGAAGATGATGAATATATCTATATTGAGTATTACGCGGAACGGATGAAATACAATCTCGCCAAACGATACATGTATTATTCGAACGACGCGCCCCAAGTCTATTCCGCTTTTTTGATTTTGAATGAAATCGAACGCGACAATTTATTCAATCTGATTGAAGGTGTCCGTTACGATCTCACAAACGACGAAATAAAGAAAATGTTGATTTATTGAGCAGACATGCTTGTTTGATCGATAAACCGGGAGGAAGAGATTCATGTCCATTGCAAACATAAAATTGGTAAATATCATGGGTCACCGTGACAACCTTGATGCGACACTGGAGCGATTCGTTAAGTTGAATTGTTTTCATCCGGCCGAAGCTTCGAAGATTGTTGACCGTGTCCACGGACTGACCGCTTATAATGCGGAAAGTCCCTGTAACCGTATATTGAAAGAACTTGAGGAAATCGAAGATGAGTTTGATTTTTGTATTGATGCGGTCGATGTCGACACAGTTGATTACACACTTGAGAAAATCCAGGATTATGTGTCCAGGACCCATAATAAATTAAGGGGACTCTTGGATCAGAAAAAAAACACCCGGGAACTGATCAAAAAATACCAAGATGCTTTGGTGCAGGTAAAAAACATCGAGGCACTCGATGTGTCACTTGATGATATCTTTTCATGTGATTATGTTTATGCCAGGGTGGGACGGCTTCCGATCGACAGCATCGACAAATTAAAATTTTATCGGTCGCGTCCGTTTATTTTCAAATCATTCAGCACCGATGAGCATTACAGTTGGTGCATGTATTTCACGACCAACAAATACGAGCGTGAAGTCGATAATATTTTTTCCTCGCTCTTTTTTGAACGGATCCATATTCCGGATTTCGTTCACGGCACACCCGAAAAAGCCGAAGATACGTTAGAGAAGGAAATCGATGTTGCCGAAGAA
>JAGYMP010000166.1 GCA_018400565.1 Bacilli bacterium
CGCCAAGACCCAACCGCGGTTTTTCTCCAAGTATCTGCAGGATGATGAGGATCATCTTTTCTACCATTGTTATTGGACGAAACGCGGCCATACGTATCCGAAGAAGAAAATCTTCTGGGGTCGCGGGAACGGTTGGGTGATGGCCGGTCTGCCGATGCTGATCGATCATCTTCAGGAAGGTGAAGAGAGGTCCGAGGCCCTTAAGATTTATCAAAAAGCGGCCCATGCACTTATTCAATACCAAAGAGGTGACGGTTTTTTTGAGACGGTTCTCAACCGCCCCGGAAAAACAAAGACCGAATCGAGCGCGACGGCATTGATCGGCGCCGGTTGGCTGCACGGGATTCGAAAAGGTTATCTCGACGAATCGTTTTATGAACCAGCTAAAAAAGCGATCCGCGCGGTCACTGATTCATTACAAACCAAGAAAGGGTTACTCAGCATGCCAAACATCAGCGCACCGACGATTCCCATGCCGATCTTTCCTTATTTGGGTTACAAATGGACACCCCACGGGGATGATTGGACATACGGCCTTGCGGCTTTGAACTTTGCGGCATATCAATGGAAGGAGGGAACCGATGAATGAGCACAGTCCTACAATCCGCGTGATTAAAATCGTGGATTACATCAGTTCATTCACCGACAAAGGTGTTGCGTTGAGCGATGTCGTCCGTAAGCTGGATATTCCCAAAACAACGGTGTTTCACATCGTCAACACCCTTGTGAACGAAGGCATCATCGAAGAGACCGGTGACGGCGTGAAAAAGTATCGCCTGGGTTTTCAGGCATTTGTCATCGCCAAGCGTTATGTTGAAAAAATGACATTGATTGACATCGCCCGGCCGATTTTAAAAGATGTCAGCGAGTTGACGAATCTGACATCGTTCATCGCAAAAGAGGACAAAGGAAAAATCTTTTACTTGTTTAAGTATGAACCGGAAAAAGCAAAGAAGACCATGGCCAACATCGGCAGCACCAATCCGATTCACTCGACGGCACTCGGCAAAGCCTATTTGATTACACTGAGTGACGACGAACTGCAAAAAGAATTCGACCGGTTGTCGTTCGACCAAAAGACCTCACATACGATTGTAAACAAACAAAAACTCTTTGACCAACTTGTTGAGGCGAGAAAACAGGGTTTTGTCGTCGATGATGAGGAAACGCAC
>JAGYMP010000167.1 GCA_018400565.1 Bacilli bacterium
GTCGGCTATGTTGAATATCGGGATGGCACAATCATCGACTGCATCCATGAACACAGACAATAACGTGACCATCAAAGAAGCACTGCTGCCGGAAGAGCACGCGAAGGTGAAAACCTTCCTCAAAGAGCATGATCTTGATTATGACACAGATATCGAGGAAACGTTCTACATCGAGAACGGGGATGGCATCATCGCAACGATCTCACGCGCCAAACACGTCATCAAAGGACTCGCCGTCGATCACAGACACCGCGGTAAGAACCTGGCGACGATGCTCGTGTCCAAAATCGTAAATGCGATGCGCCGCGATAAAATCTATGCGTATATGGTGTATACGAAAACCATGTTCGCTTATGTGTTTGAGTCACTCAATTTCCGCATGGTCGCAAACACCAAAAAGGTCTGTCTCATGGAAGGCGGGCTCGGTTCGATCGAACAGGAAATCGAGACGATGAAAACATCGCTCGAACAAAACCACAATGTCAACCTGGCAAAGAAGGACGTCGGCGCGATTGTCGTCAACTGCAATCCGATGACGAAAGGCCATCACCGTCTGATCACGGAATCAGCAAAAAACCATGATGTGTTCATCGTGTTCGTGGTTCAGGAGGATGCATCCTTATTCACTTTCAAGGAAAGGTTCTCAATCGTGCATCTGGCGTTGTCCGATGATGATTCAATCATCGTCGTGCCTTCGGGGAAGTACATTGTTTCGAACCTGACGTTTCCGAGCTACTTCCTCAAAAGCATCAATGAACGCCAAAGGGAACACGCCAAACTGGACGGGATCATCTTCAGGGATTATTTCTTTCCAGCCTTCAACATCAAAAAACGGTATGTCGGCACGGAGACAGTCGATGTGATGTGTGCTTACAATGATATTTTGAAAACCTATCTCGGGGAACGGCTTGTCGAGATCAAACGGTTTGAACAATCAGGCGAAACCATCAGCGCATCACTCGTCAGGAAACACATCGCAGACGGTGAAACCGATAAAGCACTGAGTTATGTGCCCAAATCAACGAGGATGATGTTGCGTGGAATCATCAACGAGAAATAGCCAACGGACTGCGATTTTACAAGCGAGGGAAAAGCGCTATGAAGAGGCTCTCTCCATCAATGAATCCTTTCCGGTGGTTGCCGTCGTGCATGCCAATGTCGCCGGCGTTGACAAACATCCGGATTATATTCATGCGCTTGTCGATTATTATAAAAACAAAATGAAGTCATTGGCGCCAAAACGGATGATCAAACGGGACAATGCCGACGGGCCTTACCGTGTGTTGGCATTTGATGATCCTGATGCCGGGTCATTAAAGACCGCGGCAGTGGGTTTTGAAACCGAACGGCCGGCCGGCCGGTTGATTGACGTTGATGTTTTTTGCAAAGGTGAAGCGATCAAGCGTGAGACACCCCGTCCATGCATCATCTGCGGGAAACCCGTGTTTGACTGCATGCGCAACAAACGTCATCCTTTGGAAGAGATTATCCATGCTCAACACACGGTGGCTCATGATTTTTTGCGTGATGAGTTAAAGGCGATCATGTTAGAAAGCATCGAACGGGAACTCAATCTTTCCCCGAAGTTCGGTTTGGTGACCAAGACATCGAAGGGGTCGCATCCGGACATGGATGC
>JAGYMP010000168.1 GCA_018400565.1 Bacilli bacterium
GATGGCATGGGCCGCGGTCGGATTCGTGAGCCAGATGAACAACAAAATAAGTAAAATGGTAAGAGAGATGAAACTGAAGCCCTGCCAAAGAATCAAACCGATGAACACCAAACCGGCGCCCATGGTGTCGCATTTGGTGGTCGCATGCATGCGCGTGAAGACATTCGGCATGCGGATCAGCCCAACGACGCCCACGAAGAAGAAAAACAACCCGCTGGCCAAAAAGAGTAAGATGAGACTTTGATATAGGATAGTCAATACACTCATTGTCCCAACTTTCCTTTCATGAGAAGTTTCGCGAGACCGATCGTCGCGATGAAACCGAGAAGCGCATAAATAAGCGCAACACCGACGTAAGTGGCCTGTGTGGTGATCAATGCGATCAGCACGATGATCACGGTCACTTTCGTCGCAATCATGTTGATGGCGACGATCCTGTCTTCAGGTGTCGGACCGACGATGGCCCGCCAGAGGCCGACAAATGTCAATAAAACCAATACAATCGCAGTTATCAATACAGCAGTCTCAATCATGACGTTCATCCTCCAGTGCGATGAAGGCATTTTCCAACGGGCTTTTGTCCAATGCCCGGACATGTTCCTTCACCAAACCGTGGACAACGATTTCGTCATGGTTCATATCCACCGTCAATGTGCCCGGCGTCAACGTGATCGCATTGGCAAAGAGCGCCTGGTTCAACTCTTTGTCCAAAGGATTCTTGATCGTCACGAAACCGGGATCGATCGGCATGTCTTTGCTTAAGACGATTTTGGCGACCTCAACATTTGATTTTGCGATGTTGAAAATCAACACAAAGAAAAGTGTGATCAGATGTTTGATCAGGTTGAACGTCAGTTTACTGACCTCGGATTGATTGAAGATCAAATCGTAATTGAACATCACGATCAGAAGCGACACCAAACCACCGATGATCACAATCGTCAAATCAACCTTAAAGGACAACACGATCCAAAAGATCACTATCAATAAAAACAAAATGGTTGCGCCTGTTTTTTTGCTCAAGGCAAATCAACACCTTTCATTCAGGTTTGTCAATGTTTTTCTATATCATTAATATATCATATAAGCGTCATATCTTATAAAAAAAATCGAGTTTTTGTGCCGTCATGGCATAATCCTGT
>JAGYMP010000169.1 GCA_018400565.1 Bacilli bacterium
GGCGATGTTGATGACGCCGCTTCGTTCGGTGAACATCCCGCCCAAAGCAACCAACATCAACGGCACGCCGAAAGCAACGGTACTTGCGATGACGATCAATACCATATCCATTAGCGATCACCTTCTTCGTTCGTTGATTCTTCCAAATCTTCTCCGGTAAGTGATTCATCGTCCGGTTCGGGCTCAAGTTCGATATCCCGTTTGTGTTTCAAAAGTTTTGCGACATATCCTCTGACCAAAAGCGAAAATGCGCTGAAGTAAATGATCACGGCCAGAATGATGTCAACGGATTGGGCGTTGAACTCGGGCGACATCGCCTGACCGCCCACTTTCAGATAGGAAATCAGAAAGCCTGAGGCGATGATCCCGAGCGGATTCGCATATGCGAGCAATGCGACGGGAATCCCTTCGAACCCGGTGGGAATGAGTTGTGTCGTCGACACGGTGTATTGCACGGTCCCCGCAAGGTAATTCAATCCTCCGCCGATACCCGATAATGCACCGGCGATGACCATCGTAAGCACGATGATGCGTTTTGATTTGATGCCGGCGTATTCGCTGGCATGACGGTTGGCCCCGCTGGCCTTGACCTCAAAGCCGAAGGTCGTCTTCTCCAACAATATCCAGACGCCGATGGCCAGAATAATCGCGATGAAAAAACCCAGATTGAAAAAATAACTGTCGAAGATGCGGTCAAGTCCCAAGGTCGGCAACACGCCGCCGGGGTTTACTTCGCCTATGGAACGTGTCCTTTCGGGGGTCGCAGCGATGTCGGCGGTGTTATAAAACCACAGATTCACAAAAAAGAGCGCAGCCCAGTTGAGCATGATCGTGGTGATGACCTCATTCACATTAAGGAACGCTTTCAAAACGCCGGGAATCGCGCCCCAAAAGGCGCCGGTGACCATGGCCCCCAACAAGGCGACCCACCAGGGCACACCCCAAACGATGGCCATGAACACGGAAGTGAACGCCCCGACGGTAAACTGGCCCGTCGCACCGATGTTGAACAACCCGGCTTTGTAGGCGAACCCGACCGAAAGGCCGGTCATGATCAGCGGACCCATGCGATAGAGCACTTTGATGAATTCATCCATTTCGGTGAATCCGGACACTAACAGATTGGTCATTCCGTAAAAGGAATTGCGGATGTCAAGCATCATCAGAATGGCAAAACCGATTAAAAGACCGATACCGACGGCAATCAAAGCGGAAACGAATGTCGGTGTCGCTTTGGATTGTTTGATTGATTTCCCCGTGTGTTTTATGCCGCGGACCGTTGATTGATACGGATGCTTAAAAAAAC
>JAGYMP010000170.1 GCA_018400565.1 Bacilli bacterium
GAAGACGATCCGTCCGCCGTCAAGTGCCGGAATCGGCAATAAATTGATGATGCCCAGGTTAACCGACAAAAACCCGACCCAATAAAGCAATGTGATCAGGCCTTGTCTCGCCGCATTCGATGTCAGCGAATAGATCCCCACGAACCCGGACAAATCACCCACTCCGACCTGTTCGGAGGAAAACAGAAGACCGAGCGTTCTGAAAATCGAACCTGCCGATTCCCCGAATGCCACAAAAGCCTGCCGGAGGGAACCAATCAAACTGAACGATGTCGAGCCGCTGATGCCGAGCCTGGATGTGAAAACATCATACCCCTGCGCTTCCAAAACATCTTCACCATAAGCCGTGTACGAAAACGACCGTGTGACACCGTTTCGTTCCACGACGATGGTAAGCGGATTGTCGTCGGTCGAACCGCTCCTGTACTCATATGCATAATCGATGACATCATCCCATGATGCGAACGTCTCCCCGTTGATCGAAACGATCTCATCGCCTGCCTGCAACTTGCTGTCGACGTACAACGGGGATTTGATGATTAACTCCTCGCTGGAGGAATCGGCTGTGAATCCAAGGCCGAAAAACAAATACTCGGGGTATATCTTCTCTGTCGTCAGTGTCGTTCCGTCACGCCGCACGGTCAGCGTGAACCCGTTTGCTTCGGCGGAACCGGACAGTTCCGACTGAACGGAATGCCCATCGCCGCTCCATGTATCGACATCGATGCCGTTGATGGCCAAAATCTCATCTCCGGGCATGAGGACACCCTCTGCCGGCGAATCCTCCGCCACTTCACTGATGACCGTGCTGTTTGCGTCATGAACGCCGGAAATGAGAAACATCGCGAAAAACACGACAAGCGCAAGCAGGAAATTCATCACCGGACCCGCCACGGCCGTCAGAAAACGTTCCATTTTGCCTTTCGCCATGAACTTACGGTCGTGCGGCGCAATCTGGACTTGCTTGTTGTCATAGACATAATAGGCATTGCGGTTCACCGTGTAATCATTGATGTACAGATCGCCGCCCTCTTTGCCTTTTAAGTCGATCTGGTCGACGAAGACTTCGGTGTAATCCTGATAATCGGGGTTGTTCGGATTGATCACAATCCGGTTGACATTGCCTTTTTTGTCGAAACCGAGGCGGACTTTGTGCCCGACTTCGACTACTTCAGACTCGATTTCCTCACCGGCCATCGCCACATAGCCGCCGAAGGGAACCGCCCGGATGCTGAAGGTGGTCTCACCTTTTTTCTTGCTCCAGACCTTCGGGCCCATGCCGAAAGAAAACTCATGACATAAAATCCCCGCTCGTTTCGCGAAGATGAAATGTCCGAGTTCGTGGATGCATATCAGCACACTCAGAATCAGCAAAAACAATACTATATTACCCAATGATGATAAAAAACCCATTTTAACTTCTCCGTTCTGTTATGAATATTCTGCGTAAACGTGTTCTTTGATTTGATGATCGAGCTTGAGAAGATCCCCCACCGAGGGATTCTTCAATGGCTGATGTTCCCTCACATAATGAGTGACGGCCGTCTCAATGTCCAAAAAGGATATCTTATCATCCAAAAACAAAGCAACCGCCGCCTCGTTTGCCGCATTAAGCACACAAGGCGCGGAAGTGCCTTTCCGGTATGCTTCTTTGGCGACACGCAAAAGCGGATAGCGGGATTCATCAAGCGGCGCGAAAGACAACCGCAGGTGGTCGATATCGAGAGGTTCCACGCCCGTCGGCCGACGCTTCGGATAAAAAAGCGCATAAGCGATGGGAAGGCGCATATCCGGCTTTGCCATGTGCGTCATCACCGAACCGTCGTCGAATTCGACCATGCCGTGGATGATGCTTTCCCTGTGAAGCACGGTTTTGACATGGTCCATCCCGACGCCGAAAAGATGCAGCGCTTCGATGACCTCGAATCCTTTGTTCATCATCGTCGCCGAATCGATCGTGATTTTGTCACCCATCGACCAGTTGGGGTGCCTCAGGGCTTCTTCTTTGGTGACATGTTTCAATTCGTCACGTGTCTTATCGCGGAACGCTCCCCCGCTTGAGGTGATGATGATTTGACGGACGGGATTGTTTTTCTCTCCCCTGAGGGCTTGCCAGATCGCAGAATGCTCACTGTCAACCGGCAAAAGACTCACACCGTGTTCCTTGATGAGTCGCCGGATCAAAAACCCGCCCACCACCAGCGTTTCTTTGTTGGCGAGTGCCACATCACGTCCGATCGCGATCGCTTTGGCGGTCGGAGCCAATCCGACCGAACCGACCAGCGCGTTGACAAGCAAAGCTTGTTTGTCATCGGGGTTGAGTGTGGCGGCACGTTCGATGCCCTCCTCGCCGACACCGAACATACAGTCGGGATATTTGGTCTTCAGTGCCATTGCCGCTTCTTTTGAACCGACAGACACAAAAGCCGGTGAAAATTCCTCGATCTGTTTCCCGATCGTTTCAATGCTTCTGTTCGCACAAAGGGTGATCACGTTGAATTCACCGGGATATGAGCGGACGACTTCCAGTGTTTGTTTCCCGATCGAACCGGTGCTTCCCAAAAGGTAAAGGTTCTTCAACTCAAATCACCGTCCAGAGCAACCAAAAGACAAACCCGGTTAACATCCAGGAGTCGAAGCGATCGATGACCCCTCCGTGTCCCGGCAGCAGATTGGAGAAATCCTTGATGCCTGCGTCACGTTTGATCTTTGAAGCGATGAGATCGCCGAGTTGGCCGATCACGGACAACAAGGCCGCCCCGGGCACGAATATGTACCACGGGACCGACGGAAAAATGTTCGCCAAAAGCAATGCCAATCCTAGGAGGGTCGCTGCGACCAATCCGCCGACGGCACCTTCGATTGATTTTTTGGGACTGACTTCAGGAGCCAGTTTATGCCGTCCGAAAGGAATGCCGATGAAATAGGCGAACATATCCGTCACAATCGCGATTGTGATCGGATATAACAAAAGCCATGTGTTTTGTTCATATAAGGCCGACAAGGCCGCGAAGGTAGCGGCGACGAACACCATGACGAAGAACTGCTTCGCAAACTGCGCAAGGTCAATCGAGCGGTCAGCCACATACCAAAAAAGCGCACATAATGCGACGATGGCCGTCGCGATGAATATAAGTCTGAAATGTTGGCTTAAATAAGCCGCGGAAAAGACGACATACAGCACAAAGCCGCCAATCGACGTGAGCACGCTGCGATAATGCACCCCGCTCGTTTCGCCCTGGGCAGCACGGGACATCTCATATGTGCCCGCGAAAACCAAAATACCGAGTGCCGCGGTGAAGATATGTTTATAGTGGCCGAAGATG
>JAGYMP010000171.1 GCA_018400565.1 Bacilli bacterium
CATGAACTCAGAGTATGTGCATAAGCCCATAAAAAAATAGCTGCCGGGCAGCTATTTTTTTAATCATTGTTATTTGTTGCGGATGTATATAACGGTGTTTTGTTTTTTGACCTCAAAATCTTTCATCTTTTGGAAGAATGCGAGTGGCCGGATGTTCTGTCCGTAATTACGCGGATGAAATCCGGGAAACTTCTTTTGCAGAAGCTGGGCGATCAAACTCCAATAAGCCCAGCCGTCATCTTCAAGGTTGCTGTTAATGATATTTTTCAGTTCACTTTTTACGCGGTTCAACGGGGTAATTGAACTTTCATTCTTTTGATTGACGGTTGCTTTTTTGCCGTTGGTTTTGGTTTTCTTCTTTTTGTTTTCCTCTTCTTCTTCCGCAGCAAGCATTTTATCCAAATAAGAAAACGTCTCACATGAGTTCACCAGTGCAATGGGGGTCTTGCTTTCACCCATACCGAAAACGAACATGTTATCTTCCCTGAGCCTGGTCACCAACTTCGTGAAATCACTGTCGCTTGAAACAATGCAGAAACTGTTGACTTTGTTTGTGTACAAAATATCCATGGCATCGATGATCAATGTGAAATCCGAGATATTTTTTCCGGATGTGTAAGCATATTGTTGGACGGGGGTCAATCCGAACTCATTGATTTTATCTTTCCACGGATTGAGCTGGGGAGTCGTCCAATCCCCATAAACCCTACGATAATTGATTTTTCCATATTTATTGGCTTCATCGATGATGATTTCAATATATTTTGGAGAAATATTCTCTGCATCAATCAACAGAGCGATATTTTTACTTCCTATTTCCATTTTTTCTTCCATGTTTTCACTCCTCACATGTATTATAACATGCACGAATGGGAAATCAAACGCTTATTCATTTTTTCATTTATATGATGACATCAAAAAAACAAGCCCGTTTTTCCGGGCTCGTCTTTTATTGTCCAATGCGATACAACAAGGGGTGATCGTTTAGATAGCGATTTAAATTATCCATGACGAGTTTCGTCAATCGTTTTTTCATGTATGGACTCGATGAAGCGTTGTGCGGTGTGATGAACGCGTTGTCCAACGACCATAAAGGATGATCTTTCGGGAGAGGTTCAGGTGATGTCACATCTAAGCCAGCACCTCGTATCTTGTGATTCACAAGTGCTTCATAAAGGGCTTTTTGGTCGATGATATCTCCCCGTGCAACATTGATCAACAAGGCATCGTCCTTCATTATGGCTATGCGCCGGTCATTGATGAGATGATGTGTTTTTTTCGTCAACGGCAAAGCCACTATGACATAATCGCTTTTCTTAAGCAAGTCCTGCAAACCGGCTTCCTTGGTGACGATGTCGTCAAAATTCGGCAATGATTGATTTTTGCGCCGATATCCAATAATGTGAACATCAAAAGGTTTGAATCGCTTAGCGATTTCTCTGCCAATCGAACCGCACCCGAGGATCCCAATCGTCGAGTGAGTGATTTCGTGTTCTTCGCGAATCGGATCCCACTCCCCTTTGTCCATGCTACTAAGATAATGTTTGACGTTACGATTGAAAAAAAGCATCTTCGTCAACACGTCTTCCGCAATGGATGTCGAGAAAATGTTTTGTGCGTTTGTGAACACAATCGACTTTCGATTAAAGTCACCGAAATCAAAATCATCATACCCTGCCATCAAAAACTGGATCCATTTCAAACGTTTAAATGCAGAAGCATCCTTGTCCTGGAAAAAACGGGGCATGATGATACCAATGTCAATATCCTCGATATGACTGTCTCCCGTCACGAATTGCATGTCGGGAAACATTTTCTCCAGGCGCTTCACATTGTCATCACCGAGCACGCGTTTGTCGAGATATACTTTCATAGTAATTTCCTCCCGGGATGTTTTTTGTCATTTGTTGTTTATATTATATCATGAACCGCCGGTTATGCCGAAACAAGCGCATATAAAAAAGACAGGGATTCTCATCCCTGTCTCTTTGTTGGTTATTACTCTTCGTCTTCTTCGTCCGATGATTCTTCGTCTTCTTCTTCTTCGGATTTTTGTTTGATGGCTTCGACTTCCATGTCTTCGATTTCCTCTTCCGTTGACGGTTCGAGTTCTTCTTCATCATATTCGCTTTCAAGCACATTGATGACCATCTTATCAGCATCATCCACAACTTTGATGCCTTCTGGCAATTTCAAATCTTTGACATGAATGGAATCGCCGATTTCCATACCGGAAACATCGACTTCAATGTTTGAAACACCTTTACCGACTTCATATTCGACTGCGATCGTATCGGAAACGGTCTGGACGACAATACCTTGACGTTCGATGCCTTCTCTGCCGATGACGTGAACTGGCAGATTGGCTTCGATGGTATCGCCTTCAGAAACTTTTTGCATTTCGACATTCAAGAAATGATTGCGATTGATAACATCGGTCTGAATGCCGCGAATACGTGCCATATGTTTCTTTCTTCCCAATTTAACTTCAAATGTTTTGGTTTTACCATTTTCCTTATACAAATCACGAAGATCTTTTTCGTCAATTTGAATGGAAACTGGTTTGATGGACTTTCCGAATAAAACGCCGGGAACCTTCTCTTCGGTTCGGACATCTTTCAACGATTTCGTCCGTTTTTCTATTTTCATGACGAGACTCCTTTCTTTTGGTATATTCACATTTTCCATATCATTATAACACATTATGAGCCGTTTGGCCATTTTTTTGAAGGAGTCAAGCGATTTTTTTAAGCATTCCTGCATATGGGACGAAATAATTCAGCCGTTCTGCATGCGTATGGCCAACCGTTGATAAACTTGCGTGACTGCATCCTTTGCCGGCGATGGGTAATCGATGATGCTTTTCCCTTGATTTTGTGCATGTATAACGTTATCGTCATATGGAATTTCTCCGAGGCATTCCAAGCCTTTGTCTTGAGCAAATGTCTTGATTTTTTCAGTCATCTCAGGATGGATATCCGCTTTGTTGATGCATATGTCTGTCTTAACCCCGAAATGATCGGCTGTCTCGATAATCCGTTCCATGTCATGGATCGCAAAAACACTTGGTTCAGTGACGATCAAAACGCGATCGACCCCGGACATTGATGCAATCACGGGACAACCGATTCCGGGCGAACCATCTAAAATTGCCCACTCTGTGTCTTCGGAGGACGCATTTTTCATGTTGTTTTTGACTTCTGTTACCAGAAGGCCCGTATTCCCCGCGCCGATGGATAATTCTGCGGTCGCAAACACATGATCGTTTTGATAAGTTATCGTTTTTCCCGAAACAAAGTCATGCATCTCAATCGCATCCACAGGACAGACAGCCACACAGAGTTCACATCCCTCACAGATTGTTTCATTAACTTTATAGACGTCACCGGATTCAATGGCATTAAACGCACAATGTTGGACACAAAGGCCACACCCAATGCACTTGTCGGGATTGATACGGGCTTTTTTCAATCCATAAAAATCATTGACTTCAGGCTTATCTTTCTGATGATTGAGTAAATGGAGATTCGGTGCATCCACATCACAATCAGCATATGCCTTTGTCTTGGACAAACGAATCAACGCCGAGGCCACTGTCGTCTTTCCGGTGCCACCTTTACCGCTTAAAATCACAAGTTGTTTCATAACGTCAATTCCTCTCGAATCGTTTCTGACAAATCAACGAAAATCTGTCGGATCTTCTTATCCACGTCAGCCACAATGATGCCCTGGGCATTCATCTTTGCGATCGTCCGATCATAAGGAATCTTTGCGATGACGGGAAGTTTTTCTTGTTTTGCGTAATCGGAAACCGGATTGTCTTCATCGGTGTATTTGTTGATGAGGATACCATAAGAAACATCCAAATAATCCAATAATTTGATCGTCATCTTCATGTTATGCAAACCAAACAGTGACGGCTCGGCAACCAGAATCGCATAATCAGTGTCTCTCATGGCCTCAATCACGGCACATCCGATGCCGGGTGGTGAATCAACGATTGCGAGTGATTCCCCGGAGGTCTTGATTTTTTCATTCAACCGTTCAACAATCGGAACCCCCGATTCTTTTCCCGGTTTCATCTCGCCCCACATGATGCGGGGATTATTCCTTGTCTCTTTTATTTCACCGACCGATATGTATTTTTTTGAAAGCGCATCATTCGGACATGCATAAATACAGGCCCCGCAAGAATGACAAAGATCGTCAAAAATCATCAGTTCATCGTCAATGAATGCCATCGCGTTAAATTTACAGGCGTTGACACAGGCTTGTGTCCCGTCGCATTTTTTCTCATTCAGTTTTGGAACGAAAATCGTCACATCTTCGCTTTCGGCATCTTCGATATCGAAATAGAAAAACCCGTTTGGTTCTTCAATATCCGTGTCAACATACAAAGCATCGGTCATCACGGCGAAAAGGTTGACGGAAACAAATGTCTTTCCGGTTCCTCCTTTGCCGCTCAAGACCGATACTTTTCGTTTGGGTTTTTGTTCGCTCATTGTTTGTCTTCCAAAAACGTTTCGATATTTTCAATGCAAGAACCGTCGATGGGATTGCTCACTGTGATGTTCGCCGCATCGATGACTTGCTTTGCTTTTGTGCCGATGCGATAGGCAATCACATGATTGACATCATGATTCCTCAACAATTCAACTGCTTTGACCCCCACACCGCTTTGTCCTTTGGCATAAGGATTGTCCAAAACATGAAAGGTTTCGTTTTCAGAATCATAAACGCCGAAATAAGACGCTCTCGCAAATGACTGTGATAAAAATGATTTTCTGGTACTTTTTTCAATGGGTACAGCGATAATCATTTCCAAATCCTCCTGAATGATGTATGATTTATTCGTCTTCTTTTTTTAATTCGGCTTTAACTGCGGCCAATTCATCTTCCAAAAATGCTTGTTGATCCTCCAACACTTTTTTTCTGTCAACATTATCATATGCAGCTTCTGTGTCATTGACGGCACGCCCAAAACCAAAACCCGGACCAAATCCTCGTCTTGCATTGCGTCCAAATCCTCGTCCTCCGCCGCGGCGGTAACCATAAAAACCAGGTCGTGCTTGGCCGACAGATTTGTTATCATTGCATCGGCCCATGCCACGACCCGTCATCGGACCTTGACCCATGGGACCACTTCGATCATATCCTGGCATCTTTTCACCTCCATGTTTCCTTATCTTTGCATATATATTATAACACCTTATGGGCATATGTCAATAATAATGCTTATTTTCATATAAAAAGAAAAAGGAAGATTAACCTTCCTTTTCATCCTCTTCGCGCATGACATCAAAGAAAACCTCGACGACGTAGGGATCGTATTTTTTCCCGCTTTCCTCTTTGATTTCTTTTAGAATGCGCTTTTTGTTATCCGGTTCATCGTTGTAATCACTCATTTTGCGTTGACATGCCTCAGCCACGGCAATGATGCGTGACCCGATGGGAATTTCCTCGCCTTTGAGTTCATAAGGATAACCGCTGCCGTCCCAACGTTCATGGTGTGCAAGCACGTCTTCGGCGACATTCATGGTTTGATCGAACAATGATAAAATCCGATAACCGATGACGGCATGTTGCTTGAAACGGTTAATGGTTTTCTGGCCCTTCGGAATACCGATTCGCATCATCTCAGCATTGAAAATCACTTTGCCGATATCATGATACTTACCTGCCAGTCTGATTTTGTTGACTTCCATTTTATCCAGATCCATTTTTTCGGCAATCTTCTTGGCCAATTTGCTTGTTTGCTCTGAATGGGCTTTTTCTTCGGGGTTATGCTCAAAAATTGTCTGCATAATGTCATTGAGTAACTTTCCATCGACATCACTTCGAGATTTCAGTTTATCATCATACATGTTCTTCTCGGCATCTTCCATCAAAACTTCAAGAGAGCCGTTGGCATCATGCTGAGTGGCGAAACCCAGTGACATCGATCCTTTAAAAGCGATGATTTTTTTCTTTTTGAATGCATACTTGGCTTTGTTGACAAACTTCTTTGTTTCATCTTTGGTTATGGTTGGCAATAATACAGCAAATTCATCGCCGCCGACACGGGCGACGACACCTTTTTCTCCAAAGACATCACTCATGATGCTACCGGCTGTCTCAATCAATTGATCGCCGGCTTTGTGACCGAAAATGTCATTGGTGAGTTTTAAACCGTTCACATCGCCAAAGACGATGCTGACGGGAAAGCGTGTCTCATCCTGGTTGAAATCATGGAGTCTGTCTTCAAAATATTTACGGTTGTATAACTCGGTCAACGTATCATGGTAACTGAGGTATTCGATATAACGTTCATATTTAAGACGTTCGGTGATATCCATGTACGTCACAACAATACCCACGATGTCACCGTTGGATTTTTGCGGATGGGCAAAAAATTCAACATTGATTTTGCGACCGTCTTTCCGCCAGATAGCATCTTTTTCAACATGGATGGTCTTTCCTTCTTTCAACTCATCCAAGAATGCATCTTCTCTTTTAACGTTTTCTTTCAGATCGTGATAAGAATGATGAAACAATTCCGTGTAATCCACGCCGAGCAAATCATCTTCATGCTCATATCCGAATAAGTTTACGGCGCTGTCATTGCAAAAGGTGATTGTCCCATCCAAATCAAGACCGATAATGGCTTCAAAGGCCGAATCCAGAATCAATTGCAAGCGATCCCGTGTCTCTTTGATTTTTCTGCGTGTTTCTTCCTGCTCACTGATATCCGTATAAACGACCAACGACCCATAAATGGCATTATCCTGCACATAGGGGCTTACCGCAATGTTGACATGGATCAATTCACCGTCTTTTGTTTTACGGAATTTATTTCTACTGATCGATTTTTTTAAGAGGCTATGCTGATCTTCGTTAATCAGAGAATCCTGATCGTCCGGAAGAACAAATTTAGCCAAATGTTCCCCACGCATTTCATCAGGGGAATATCCAAACATCTCGGTAAACGCTTCATTGGCGACCATCACCTGATTGTCTTTGTTTAAAATGACCATGGCATTCGGTGATTTTTGAAATAAGCCCGTAATTAAAAATTGATTTTTGTTACGGATATCGCTCGGCGTGATGACAGTGAACAAATAATCATTATCATCGATTTGAACCGGCGTCGAATTGACTTCGACATGAGCTTTTTCGCCATTCTTCTTGCGATGGACAAAATTAAAATAATGACGCCTTTCGGTGAACGCGGTTCCCATTTCATTTCTGATTTCTTCATCTGACAACACATTGATGTCATGAATGCTCATCTCGGTTATCTCTTTAAATGCATACCCATAAAAATCACAGGCTTGTTTGTTCGCATACACAATGTCACCCGTCGAATAGTCAATCAAAAGCAAAACATTCTGATTATTGTCAAACAACTTCCGGTAGTCTGTGTCAGCAAAAAACGAAACATTCCCTTTCTTACCCATAATACCCCTCAATATCATAGAAAATGAATACAACCATTCATAAGATACCTAATTTTACAAAAAATGTCAACTCGAATCACGGATGGTTTCAATTTGTTTGAACGCTTTTTGGTAAACCGGCATCATCCGATCTTCGCTGATGTAATCCAACACGTCATCGATTTGAAACCATTTGACCCCGCTGTTTTCGGCATGGTTGATGTGAAGCGGATCCTCCTCGGAAGCAATCAACAAAAAAGCGGCGTTTAAGTGAAGGTGATCCGGCACATACTCGCCGTGTTTGATGTGATTTTTGACGTAAATCACATCCAACGTAAAGATATCGGAATCATAAGATCGGATATGCTTAATTCCGGTTTCTTCTTTTGCTTCTTTGATCGCAACATGCAACAAATCGGGATCACCGTCATTGTGACCGCCGACCCAGGACCATGAATTGTAAATGTTATGGTGGACAAATACTATTTTGTCCATCGTTTCATTGACCACGAATGCCGATGAAGTGATGTGTGCGGCCAGGTTGTCCCGTATCAGCGCATCATCGTTGTTTTCAAGAAATTCCATCATTAACTGTTTGTCTTTTTCTTCCTGTTCGTTTTTAGGTTTGTATGCTTGAATCAGTGTTTTTGTTTTTTTCATAACATCATCGCTTTCTTCCGTATTTCGCCGGTGATCACTTTCATTGTTTTAAATCCGATGTTATGGATCATTTGAATCCAAACACAATCGGAAGAACAAAGACCACACCCGCAAGCCATATGGCATATACACTAAGATATTTTGTCTGCCAATGTGCAACAACATTGAAAGATATTTGTTTTTGGTAAAAACGCACATACAACCACAAAAGTCCTGCAAGATTGACGAACATCAACACATTTTCACCAAGTGCAGCGACTTTGTTCGGGGTCATTCCGTATTCAGACAATCGAAAGAGAATGGCGAACAAGGCAATACCGTCCACAATCAGGGCGGCGGCAATGAGAGCGGTATTCATGTAATCGAATAAACCAAACGTGTCTTTGGTTTTCTTTGCGGAAATCGAATAAATAACCATGCCAAGTACGAGAACCAACAATAAATCGAAACCAATCAACATCATGCGGTCCATGAGAATACGGTGGGCGGATACAAGGAATACAATTAAAAACACCACCATCGCCAAGAAAAACAACGGTGAAAATATCTTTGCGAGAATCGGTGCGAATGACTCATACGTGCCCTTTTTCGTTTCCACGAGATAGATGGTGATCATCAGGGCCATTGAACCACCGTAAACAAGAACATATTCAATGATAAAGGCACCCACACTGATACCGATTGCCGAAAAAATAACCATCAGAATCATGGAAAAGACAAAAAGCCCAAACAATATTAAACTTCCATATATAGCGCTTTCCCCGGTAAACTTAAGAAAATCCATTCTCGTGCCGGCATCTTTCCAACGTTTGTTCGCATACGCCAAACCGATCAACAACCACGCCAACAAAGGCAAATGAATCCCTGTCAACATCGCACTGTGATGGGGCGGATTCGACGGGTAAAGATTAACAACCAGGGCCATAAGCACAAAAACACCTATGATACTCAACACCCAGCGTTTGTTTAATCCACGTTTCAATGCGAAGATTAACACGACGAAAGGTAACACAAAAAAACTCAAATTCTTCATGAATGTGATGGAATACATTGAGACCCCGAATAGCATCGGGAGTTTAGCCAGCGTACCGGCCGCAAAAGAAAACAGCAAGACCCAGAGGACATCCTTTTTCACTATGTGTTTTTCAGAACCAAAAGATGATGCTTCTTCTTTGCTGAAATATTGGAACCCTTCTTCTTTCAAAGAATTCGATATTCGTTTGCGAACAATCATGAAACTTTCCGTTTCCGAAAGACCTTTGGCTTTAAGTTCATCAACTTGATTATCAATCATGCGTTTCAACTGTAACACATGGGGTTCTGATAATTCATAGGTCTTCTTCATTAGAATCAAGTACGTATTGATTGTTGGATTATCTTCTGTCATGCGAACTCCGTCCCTTATTCTATCTGATACCTTGTGTTTGTGTATGTCATATATCTTAATCCTGCTAAATAAAAAATCGATTTTGTAATAAAGATATCTTTTTTTATTGAAAGAAGAATTAGTGATTTGTTTTGTTTGAAAGCAGAGCGATGGTTTCAACATGGACCGTTTGCGGAAACATATCCACAGGTTGTGCCATATTTGTTTCATAACCGTGACTTGCCAATCGCTTCAGATCGCGTCCGAATGTTTCTGGGTTACAGGAAACATATACGATCTTGCGAGGATTCAACTCAACAATCTTATTGATGAACGCTGACTCGAGACCGCTTCTCGGCGGATCGACGATCACAATGTCAACATGCTGCTTTTCGGCCGAAAGCTGATCGATTTTTTGATTGACATCGCCAACCAAAAAGCGTGCGTTTTTGATGTGGTTGAACGAAGCGTTCTTAATGGCCGCATTGACTGACTCTGCGTTTGCCTCAATCCCAATCGTTTTTTTTGAGCGTTTTGCCATCAATAACGACAAAGTCCCGATTCCGGAATACGCATCCACCACGACATCAATCGGTTTTGCTTTTGCTAAATCAATAACCAAATCGTAAAGTTTTCGCATGCCTTCATGATTGACTTGATAAAACGTGTTCGCATAGATCGCGAAACTTATGTCCTCAATTTTATCGACAATGAACCCAGGACCGTAAATCGTGTGATTTTGCTCACCCAACACGATGGATGTGCGCCTGGGATTGATGTTTTGCACAACCGTTTTAATTTCCGGATGCTTTTTCTTCATCGCTTTGGCGAAGTTCTTGCGCCCCGGAAAATAATCCGTTTTGGTCACGACCACCAGCATGTATTCCCCGCTGATATTTGAAAACCGTACCATGATATGCTTGATCAAGCCTGTTTGTGTGTGTTCATCATAGACCGGAAGTTTATGCTTTTTAATCAGACGGATGGCATCCGTGATAATCGTGTTGGCTTTTTCATCCTGGATTCTACAGTCATCCATATGGATGACCCGATGGGTGTTTTCTTCATAAAACCCGCTTTTGATTTTCCCTTTGTTTACACTGAGCACTGTGGTGTTTTTGTTGCGATACCTATATGTGTGTTTCATACCGATGGTCGGTAAAACAACGATATCCTTCATACCTGCCGCTTGTAGTTTGGACTCAACGATGTGTTGTTTATAGATCAGTTGTTGCTTGTCATCCATCATCTGTAACTGACAACCGCCACATTCTTCAAAAATCGGACAAGGGGGTTTTTGACGATGATCATCAGGTTTAATATATTTAATGACTTTGAGCGCATTGTCTTTGAATGTAACTTTTACCGTTTCACCCGGCAACAGATTTTTGACGGCATGCATGTTGCCATTTATGTCGACAAGACACTTCCCTTCGTCATTCATCTTGATTCCCGTGACTTCATAAGGCATACTTATCACTCCTTGTCACCATCATAACCCCAAACAAAAAAACAAGCAAATAGATCCTTTGCTTATTTTCCGTAAAGACGGTATATAATACGGATGACCCATGACTTGGGCAGCAAACGGTTTAAAACCAAAAACAACCGATATTCGAATCCAATCGTTTTTGAAATCGGCATCCGATTCTTCTTGAGTAATTTATGGATGGCTTTTGCGACCGTCAGGGGGTCTTTTCCCTGTTGTTCATCTTGTTCCATCTTGGCAATCGAACGTTCAATCCGATTCCCGTAAGGTGTCGCCTTGTCAATACTTCCTTTTTGTCTGTTTGTCGTGAACGCGGTTTTTGTATCACCCGGCATCAGTAAACAGACATCGATGGCAAATGGTTTTAATTCCATCCTCAAACCTTCGGAAAATGAGCGAAGGGCCGATTTCGTCATCGAATAAAGCGTTTGAAAGGGGATCGTCAAAGGACCGGCAACCGATCCGATGTTGATGATTTTGGCTTTGTGGGCGCGTCTTAAGAGTGGAATTATTTTTTGTGTGAACAAGATCGCTCCCCTGATGTTAACATCGAAAATATGATCGATGTCATCCGCGTT
Organism: Bacilli bacterium; assembly: GCA_018400565.1. Taxonomy (GTDB): domain Bacteria; phylum Bacillota_I; class Bacilli_A; order Izemoplasmatales; family Hujiaoplasmataceae; genus M55B122. Next base: position 11,509 of record JAGYMP010000171.1, read on the forward strand.
TGCGTATTCAAGGGCCCCGCTGACACCGACACCGGCGCAATTGATCAAAGCATCCACTTGCTCGTGCCGTGCGGCGATGGCCTCTGTACAAGCGATAATTGATGTTTCATCGCTTAAATCACAGAGTTGATATTCGAAGGAGACATCATTTGGCTTGCGTCTTGAGACACCAATGATCTCATATCCGAGATTGTCCAAAAAATCGGCTGTCATCCGACCAATGCCGGATGAAGCACCGGTGATGATGACTTTATACACCGTGTTCACTGATTTCCTTTAGGAGCACGTCCTCCGAATCCGGAAGATTTAGCAATACCTCGGCAATGATGTCGCTGGCTTCGTCCATCAGCGCTTCACTGTGGGTTGCCATGTAAGAAGTGCGTATCATGCATTCGCCTTCGGGTGCGGCCGGCGGCAATACCGGATTGACGTAAACACCTTTGTCATAAAGCTTCTTGCATGCAACAAGTGTCCTGAGCATGCCGTAAGTATAAATCGGGATAATGGGGGCAACGGAATGATCGGCGACTTCAAGTCCTTTTTCAATCAAGCGTTTCCGCATGTATGCGGCAATGTCAAGCAACTGTTTCGGCCGTTGGGGTTCCTCTTTTAAGATATTCAGGGCTTTAAGGGCCGTCGCGGCGTTCGCCGGCGTGATCGCGGCAGAGAAAATAAATGGCCGTGAATTATGTTTGACATAATCGACAATTTTTTGATCGGCCGCCATGTACCCGCCGAGACTCGCCAGAGATTTGGAAAAAGTCCCCATGATGATATCGACGTCATCTTCAAGATCGAAATATTCGGCCGTGCCTCGACCGTGTTTGCCCAACACACCAAAACCATGAGCATCATCGACCATGACCCGGGCGTTGTATTTCTTTGCGAGACGGACAATTTCCGGTAAATTCGCAATATCACCGCTCATTGAAAACACACCGTCAGTGATAATCAATTTCCCGTATTTATCATCTGTTTCTTTTAATTTTTTTTCCAAATGATCCATGTCATCATGCCGGTATCGAACCATCTTACCGAAACTAAGGCGCACGCCGTCATAGATGCTGGCATGGTTTTCACGGTCAATAAACACCAGATCATTCCGGCCGGCCAAAGCTGAAATAATCCCGAGATTCGTCTGGAAACCCGTCGAAAACGTAAGGCAGGCGTCTTTATGCAAAAACTCGGCCAATCGGTCTTCGAGTTCAATGTGCAATTTTAATGTGCCATTCAAAAATCGCGACCCGGACACACCGCTGCCAAACTCTTTAAAGGTTTCAACACCGGACTCAATGATGCGTTCATCACCGGTCAGTCCCAAATAGTTGTTTGACCCGATCATGATGCGTCTTTTACCTTCCATCATCACTTCCGTGTCCTGCTTTGTCTCCAACGCATGAAAATAGGGATAAACACCTAATCCCTTATATTTATCGACAATTTCATAATCATTGCATTTCTTGAATAAATCCATCATATCCCCCTTATTCATTCTTCAGAGATGACATCCCCGTCATAAACGACGCCATCATCCAATTTCGTCTTTTCAAACAGACGTTCCACCGTATCTTCGTCATACCGCGATAAAAACATGTAAGCATCATCGGATAACCGCATGGGAAGAACCTCTGCGACAGAAAGCACCGCCAAGGATTCAGCCGTTTGGTCTGGGTCGGTTATATCATCATGATGATTGTGATCATGAGGAACACCCTCATGATGGTCTGTTTCAGTCCCGTCATGTTCATAGACCGTAAAAGAGATGCCGCCTTCAATCAAAGGCATTTCTTCTTCTGCCAGACTTTTGTTATAAAGATCAAGCATGGTATTGATAAGAACGGTCTCTTCAAATACCGTCCATCCGACACGGGGTGTCGGCGTGAAGGCAATCGACCGAACATAGTATTCACCCGATTCAACGACGATATTCTCCGGATTCTTTTTGAGACCGATCATGGTCTCAAGCAAAAATGATTCCAGCAACAATGAGGCTTTCGGATTAGCGCCCGTTCCATAAAATGATTCGATGTTATTGATCATGACAAATATCTCCGCATATTTCGGTTCACCTTCCGATAATCCATCGTCCTTTTTCTCATCGATATCCTCAGGGTCTTTATCGAGTAATGCGTCAATATGTTTGCGAATCGAATCCTTCATGGTGTCACCTCTTTCATTGCCCATATTATACCATAATTTCATATGACCTCATAAAAAAAAATGCCCCTTTCCGAGGGGCATTTCGATTTATAGAGTTTTATTCGGTTCTGAGTGCTTCGACGGGATCTTTGTTTGCGGCCATTCTTGCCGGAATGAGACCTGCGACAAAAGCTAAAACAATGCTTATGACAATAAGCAACCCGCTGTGATACCACGATAGTTTTGCGACATTTGCCATATCCGAAAGATTTTCGATAATCATATTGGCCGGAATAATCAGCAATCTGGCAATGCTGATGCCGACGAGACCCGCTACGAAACCGATGATCAGATTTTCCGTGTTGAACACACGGGAAATATCTTTTTTCCTTGCGCCGAGTGCACGAAGCACGCCGATTTCTTTGGTGCGTTCGATGACAGAGATATATGTGATGATTGCGATCATGATGGATGAAACGACAAGAGAAATCGCCGCGAACGCAATCAGCACAATGCTGATGGTGTCAATGATACCCCCGACCATCGCCGTGAACGTGGCAGCCTGATCGATATATTCGATGCGTTCCTCATCCGATAAGCCTTCGTTGTATTCATCCAGATATTCACGGATATCCTGCTTGGCGTCAAAATTGGTGGGGTAGATATGGATGCTGCTGACTTCACCGACATCATCGGGATAATTCTCATATAAGTCATCCATCAGCGCTGACGTATAGCCAAGCCCGTTGGAAAACACAGAGACTTCTGTGTCTTCACGCGGTCTGACGATTCCGGATATTGTGATATCGACGGCCTCGCTGACATCGGAGACGCCAACGGAGTACTCACCCATGAATAGTTTGAACTCTATATTATTTACAATCTCGGAAAAATAAAACCGATCCTGTGATTCCGGATCATAACCGAGTCTTTGCAGTGTGGATTCATAAATACGATTGTATGAATCCACAACCAACACAACCTCGTTTTTCTGATCGGGGAATTCCCCGTAAATGACGTCGTAATTATTATCCATGACATCACCGTCCGGCAACAAGGTAAAGAAAGATTGTGAAAAGCCCATCACGGTACCCGGATTTTGATCTTCCTCTTCATCGATGGATTCACTGTGCACGGGGACATATGCGCTGCTTCCGTTAAAGTCTTGCTCCTTCAGCAGGGACACATTCATCTTGCGACCGTACTTCACACCCGCCACATTCTCGGGGGCAATGTTTTCAACATAATCATCCACATAATTGACATAATCATCGGTGATGATGTTCGGTTCCAAAAGTGCCTTGAACCGATCTTGATCGAATGCCGTGGCATAATCCGTGTCCGGATATTCGGGAATATCCTCTTCGGACATCTCCCTTAATTTTTCAAAATCAAACCGGGATCCCGTCACCGAAATCGGAAACCCGGCCATCGTCTCCTGTTCAAAATAATCAATTTCCTCGCTCAGACCGTTTGACAACGACAAAATAAGTGCGATGCCGATGATGCCGATGCTGCCGGCGAATGCCGTTAACACCGTGCGCCCTAATTTAGTTTTGATGTTGTTGATTGAGGAAACGACGGCGGTACGAAAATCCATTGCGGTTTTTTTAAGGGAAAAGCCGCTCTTCTCGTCCGTATCAAATGCATAAGGATTGGAGTCATCGATGGTTTCGCCGTCTTTCAGTTTGATGATCCTTGATGCGTACTCACGGGCCATTTCGCCGTCATGGGTCACCATGATGACCAATTTGTCTTTGGCGATTTCTTTGATCAAATCCATGATTTGCTTGCCCGTTTCCGTATCAAGCGAACCTGTGGGTTCATCGGCCAAAATCACATCCGGATAATTGGCAATCGCTCTTGCGACGGCCACTCGCTGGGATTGACCGCCCGATAACTGGGTGGGGCGTTTATTGACATGGTCGGCAAGACCGACTTGGTCCAACACTTCCATCGCACGTTCTTTTGCTTCAGCCGCGGACATGCCGCTTAGTGACATGCCCATCTCCACATTTTGTAAGACACTGAGATGCGGAATCAGGTTATGGCTTTGAAAAATAAAGCCGATGGAATTGTTGCGATACATGTCCCATTCACGGTCCGTGAAGTCTTTGGTTGATTTTCCGTTGATGATCAGATCGCCTTCGTCGAAATGATCAAGACCGCCGATCATGTTGAGCAATGTGGTTTTTCCACATCCGGACGGACCAAGAACCGAAACAAATTCCGTTTCCCGGAAAGCAAGGCTCACTTTTTTTAAGGCTTGTTGGTTAAATGTTCCCACATGATAACTTTTACTGATATTTTTGATTTCAAGCATCTTTAGTCGCTCTCTTTCTGTCTGTAACCGGTTTTTATGATATCCATGGTCATCGCCAACTGGGCATCAATCTCTGTCTGTGTCTTTCCCAGAACGACTTTTTCCATGATGTTTTGATGAATCGTGGATAAAATCAAACGGATGACCATGCGTTTATAACAATAGTCGGGCTGTTTGAACATACCATCATCCAATGCGCCGAGAAACGACGCTTCCAAACCCTCGTAGAACTTTATTGAGGAAGGATTGCGAAAATTATGTTCCACATTGGTCTGAAAATAAAGCATCATATGCCGCATGAGATTTTGGTTCCTGCTGTCCGACAACAAATTCAGCAGATACGACTGGAAAGCAAACGCGAACGTGTCAAGACATCCTTTCACGCCTTTGATCATGTGCATCATTTTATGATGGACGCGTTTGGCGAACATCCCCGTCAAATACTCCATCAGGTCATGTTTGTCGGTAAAATACATATAAAAACTGCCCCGGGAAATAGAGGCTTGTTTCACAATGCGGTTGATGGAGAGCTCGGAAAAATCATGAGCGCTCAATTCATCACGCGCAGCATCAAGGATTCGTTTTCTCTTCTCATCGGGTAAATTATGAAATGTTTCTTTTGGCATG
>JAGYMP010000172.1 GCA_018400565.1 Bacilli bacterium
CAAATCGGAAAAGCCGTCCTCAATTACGCGAATCCGATTTATTGGTTCAGGAAACTTGCCATCAAACCGTCGACGACACTGGTCATCAAAGAGGTTTCGAAATTCATTATCGCCGTGTTTGGCGAAGAGACCAACAACATCTATTCAAAGAAAATCTTTGAGGAAGACGATGCCGAGGCCCTTGAAGAGGCATATGACGAAATGATTGAGTCCGAGAATCCGGAGGAGGAAAAATGATGTGTCTTTTGAAATTATTCAGTCGACGTAAAAAACGCTTCAAAGAGCGCATTGTGCCCGGTTATACACGGACGGAGGACACACGCGATTTCTTTATTCCCCAAATCCGTAAAATGGAGGACAAAAAAACAGCAAAACAAAATTTTGTCTCCCCTGTTTTCGGCAAAACGGCCAAAGACGAAATCATGATACCGAGCGATCATAAAGCATATGGCGACATTGACAAAAAATATGATATTTTCCGTCAGAAGAAACGACTCACCAAAGAAGAGGCAAAAAAACGCTACGGCCATTCTTATTATGAGTTCACACATGTGTCAAGCAGGGACATGGAAAAAATCTACTCCGGTGATTATTCCCGTGATGACGTGAAGACGCCCCATCATGAACAAGTGACCTCCGACGCATCACCAGACGCCCAGGACGAAAGCCAAACACCCGAAGCGGTCTCAATCGACGATTTTTTCGCCGGAGCCAAACAATTCGAGAAAGAATCATCCCATTCCAATTCTGCCGAAGATGATGTCCTTCGTGACATCGAAGCAGAGGACAGCGCAAACCAGGGTTCACTGGACAAGGACCGTTTTGCGCCGATTGATGATAACGACGAAGATATCCTTTACAAAGCCGAATCCGACAAAGAAAATGAATCGTTCGACGAAGACTCTACACAAAAAGCTGAGGAAGACATCCGTTTCTCCCAGGATTTTGACTATGTCGAAGATGAAGAGAATGAAGAACGCAAGCCCAAACTGAGTGAGGAGAAAAAAGAACAAATCCGCAGCGAACTCGGAAAAACGAGGGGATCCTATAAACTCCCCCCGATCACGCTTTTTAATAAATCCAACAAAAAGGACGATGAAGAACCCGACTGGGTCAAGAAAAACATCAGTCTGATTGATGAAACACTTGTGTCTTTCAATGTTGATGCCGAAGTCGTCGGCTACACAAAAGGACCGACGGTCACACGCTATGAGGTTTCGCTTGGGCCCGGTGTTTCCACAAGAAAAGTAACCGGTCTGATTGATAATCTGCAAATGAGTCTCAGCGCGGTGTCCATCCGCATCGAAGCACCGATTCCCGGGAAGAACACAATCGGCATCGAAGTGCCCAATGAAGTCAGAGAATCCGTCTTTTTCGGCGATGTCGCCGACAATCCCAAGTTTTTGCGTGCTGATGACCCGCTGCTTCTTGCCGTTGGCTTAAACATCGACGCCGAACCCGTTTACACATCGATTGAATCGATGCCGCACGGACTCGTCGCGGGATCGACACAAAGCGGAAAGTCTGTGTGCATCGCATCCATCATCGCCTCACTGATCAGCCGCAACCGGCCTGACCAGGTCAAGTTGATGTTGATCGATCCGAAGAAAGTCGATCTCCAACAATTCGCGGACATCCCCCATCTTGTCACACCGATCATCGATGAACCCATAGTCGCATCCGAATCATTGAAATGGATGGTCAGGGAAATGGACCGCCGTTATGACATATTGAAAGAAAACCGGGTCGTCAATGTCAGTTATTACCAGGAAAAATTCGGGGACAACCCCGATTATGAGAGTATGCCACGCATCGTCGTCATCATCGAGGAAGCATCCGATCTGTTGTTGTCATCTGGGCTTGACGTTGAGGAATCGATTCTCAAACTCACACAAAAATCCCGTGCCGTCGGCATTCATCTTTTGCTTGCGACACAACGGCCTTCAGCCGATATCTTAAAAGGCGCCATCAAGGCCAATATCCCGACCCGTTTTGGATTCAAAGTCCCTTCATCGACCGATTCAAACGTTGTGTTGGATATGAGCGGGGCCGAGAAATTACTCGGCAAAGGCGATATGCTTTTAATGGAAAACGGGCTCGCAAAGCGTCTTCAGGGGGCGTATTTGTCACCTCAGGAGATTGAAGAACTCACACTTTATGTCAGCGAACAGATGGAACCCGATTTCCTCTTCACACATGAATCCTTGGAAAAGAAAGCCAAAGATGACGTATCAAAAGAAGAAATTGACGAACTTTTTGAGGGCGTCGCGCGCTATGTCGTCCGCGAAAACCGCTGCTCACTCAATAAAATCACCCAAGAATTCAACATTGGTTTCAACCGGGCCGTACAAATCGTCGAGACCTTGGAAAAAGAAGGCGTCGTCTCCGGAAACGTTGGAACGAAAGCCCGGGATGTTTTGGTCAACGAAGAAGATCTACAGGACATTTTCGAAGAGATAGGACTGTGATCCATGCCGGAAGACAACGAATTGCTTGAACAACTGCATCAACATGATAAGACACTTCTCAAAAAAAGCCGCCGCAAAATGATTCTTTTCTTTGCGGCGTTTTT
>JAGYMP010000173.1 GCA_018400565.1 Bacilli bacterium
TGACGAGTTTTGGAAAATCACAATAATGACAAATATGTTCGCAGAACGGTATGTGTATGTAAAGTGCTTCGATCATGCTTGTTTCACCTCAATCATATCACATCATTCTGTGAAAGTGTATCCATATGCGGTTTAATCATTCATCTTCCAAAGAAAGAATCGACATGAAAGCTTCCTGCGGAATTTCAACCGCTCCCACCTGTTTCATGCGCTTCTTTCCCTCTTTTTGTTTGGCAAGCAATTTTTTCTTGCGTGAGATATCGCCCCCGTAGCATTTTGAGAGGACATCTTTCCTCAATGCTTTGATATTTGTCCTGGCAATGACCTTGGACCCGATTGCCGCTTGAATCGGAATCTGAAACAACTGCCTCGGGATGATTTCCTTCAATTTCCGGCAGATGCGGTTGCCGCGTTCATAAGCGAAATCACGGTGGACGATCATAGCCAGGGCATCAATCGGTTCTTTGTTAACCAGAATATCGACTTTGATCAAATCGGATGTCTGATATCCGATTATCTCATAATCAAATGATGCATACCCTTTGGTGCCTGATTTTAATTTATCAAAGAAATCGAAGATGATTTCCGACAGCGGAAGATCGTACGTGATTTCCACACGGATATCACTTAAATACTGCATATCCTTGAAAACACCGCGTTTATCCTGACATAACTCCATGACGTTGCCCACGAAATCCGCGGGTGTGATGATGATCGCTTTCACATACGGCTCTTCGATGTGAGCGACATCCTGCCGGTCAGGCATCAGGGAAGGGTTGTCAATTTCCGTGATATCCCCATTTTTCAGGTGAATGCGGTAATTGACGCTCGGTGCTGTTGCGATGACGTTTTGGTTGAATTCACGGTCAATGCGTTCTTGGAAGATTTCCATGTGCAACATACCCAAAAAGCCAATACGGAAGCCAAACCCGAGTGCTTGCGAGGTTTCGGGTTCATAGATGAGTGAAGCATCGGACAGGCGCATTTTCTCAAGCGCATCTTTCAAATCGACATAATCATCGGGATCGATGGGAAAAATCCCCGAATAGACCATCGGCGTGAGTTTTCGGTATCCGGGAAGTGGTTTTTTGGCTTTCCTTTTTCTGTGTGTGATGGTGTCACCGATACGAATATTACGGATATCCTTGATTGTTGCGCTCAACCAACCGAC
>JAGYMP010000174.1 GCA_018400565.1 Bacilli bacterium
ATCCGTCGTCTTCCGTGAAAAGTTTGTTGACATTCATGACGGGCAAGGTATAGGGAGGAAGACTTGCATTGTTCGTGATGCTTGACAGTAAACATCTCAAATATGGAAACAAAATGGCTGTGCCGTTGTTCTTGGCAATCATAATCCGTTCAGGTTTCTCCCAATCTTCAAATTCAAAATGACCCGTCATGTGAATTTCGGCAGTGAAAGGAATCGTCTCATCATGTTCCTCAGGATGGATTCTCACGGCCAGCCGGATGGTATAGGCATCATCACTGACTTTGGATATCTCTCGGTTAAAGGATGGGTTGATCTCAACGGATTTCTCATCCGTGAAGTCAAAATCGTGGTTCAAATCATAGTGCATCATGTTGACGACATAATAATTGAAACGAAGATTGCTTTTAGCAGACATTTTTCTCACCATCGTTGCTATCATAAATTTTCAAGTTATGATTTGGAAATGCATACCTCGTCGTTGTCGAATACTCAAAACGGGTTTCATCAACATCTTGGTTGGACAATGCGAATGACATGGTTGTTCGGGTTTTCGGATTGATATCATTTTTACGCCATTCAAAAATCATGGCGGCATTGAATTTTCTGTCAAACAAACGCATCAAGTTATCGTGGACGGTGTCTTGGATCGATCCGTTTTCATAGCGGGTGATGGTCTTTTTCCCGAAACCGAGGATTTCGGAAAATTTTGCCTGGGAAAGTCCGTATTTTTCACGAATGGCTTTGATTTCATCCGTGGTAAGAAGATTGCTTTTTCTTCGATAAGCGTCAAAAACAATCAAATCATTCTTTTTTTCCTGTTCTTCATTGTAAACTTCGTTCCCACAGACATCACATGTCGTGATGGTGATGGTCACATCAACCTCTTTGTCTTTGACCCGAAACGTATCACGAATCTCTTTTGTGGTGACATCTCTCGATTGACCGCATGTGTCACAGTATTTTTTCATGTGAATCATTCCTCCGATTTAAGATAATCGATATGACAACTAATGGCTGTGCAATGAGATGAACCATCATCCCGATACTCAATATCCTTGATTTTAATAAAAATTTTCGTTCCGTAAGCTCTTCTTTTGAATGTCCACACCATGCCTTTTCGGGTTGGATCATGATCGGGTTCGGGGCCGCAAACAAAATCTTCTTTAGTGAGACCGCGAATCATTTCTTGTTGATCGTATAGAGTGATATTCAAACGATACCTTGTTATTCTGTTTTTCCGCCTTGGCACAATATCTATTTTGTCACATTTTTTCACCAATTTTAGAAAATCCTCAACTGATTGCATAGAACCCTCTCTTCCGAAAGGTATCATGTGATACCATTATAAAGAACAACTTACCTTTTTTCAAGTGTTTTGCCCATATTTCATCAACAAATCTTGTGTTTTGTTATTGAATCATCAACAAAACCATAATTTATACTGTTTAATGGTGAGATTGCATTCATAACACAAAATTCATCAT
>JAGYMP010000175.1 GCA_018400565.1 Bacilli bacterium
ATGACTTTGAGCCTGCGCCTAACTGACGACATTGTCAATGGTACTAACCCATAGCGTCAGGAATATGTCAGTTCAACGGTTTGATCGTGTGAGCCAGGCGACTGTGGCCATGCGACCCGTTTGCGATCGTCGTCGGTGTGGGCATCGGCGGTAATTTTGAAAAAGCACCTCTCATGGCAAAAAAAGCTCTCCTGCGTGACTTGGAAGATCGAAGCGACAACGGGGAGGACCGCGCTTTGGAGGAAACACTGTTCAAACAAATCAATGAGACCGATATCGGTCCGATGGGACTGGGCGGCAGGACAACCTGTCTTTCCGTCAAGGTCGAAAGTCATCCCTGTCACATCGCATCCCTTCCGGTGGCGGTCAACCTGCAGTGCCACAGCTACCGGGAAGGAACCGTGATGTTTCAATGAAAACCATCCACACCCCAATCCGTGATGAAACGCTCAAAACCTTGAGAACAGGCGATGAAATCTATATTTCCGGAACGATTTACACGGCCCGGGACGCCGCGCACAAACGCATGGTAGAAGCATTTGAAAACGGCCAAAACGCGCCTTTCCCATATGAAAACAACATTGTCTATCATGTCGGTCCGACCCCGGAAAAACCCGGCAGTATCATCGGATCCGCGGGACCGACTTCGTCCTACCGGATGGACAATTATGCCGAAAATCTCCTTTCCGCGGGACTCAAAATTTCCATCGGAAAAGGACAACGGTCGGAAGCATTCAGACAAGCCCTGAAAAATCGGGGCGGCGTTTATCTTCTCGCGATCGGGGGCATCGGCGCATTGCTCTCGGAATGCATCAAAGAAAAAGAATGTCTGGCCTATCCCGATCTGAAAAGCGAGGCCGTCTACAAACTTAAAGTTGAACAATTCCCCGTGTTTGTCGCTTATGACATTAACGGCGGGGACATCTTCAAAACAAAAAAGCGTTGATGCTTGAATCAACGCTTTTTTTCATGGCTTCAATATGCTTTTGCGTAAGTCACCATGTGTATGGCCTTTTTGTGACAGACGGGACATTCATCGGAAATCGTATGCTGCTCGAAGGGGATGACCCTCGAGGTCGCGGTCGTGTCTTCTTTGATTTTAGCCTCACAAGCCGGATCGCCGCACCACATCATGTTGACGAAACCACCTTTGTCCGCAATCAGTGTTTTGAACTCGGCGTATGTCTTGGCGTCGTGTGTGTTGGCCTTTAATTCTTCGTTCGCCTTCTCATACATCGCCCGATGGATGTCATCCAGCATTCCGGGCATGATGCCGGCGACTTCGTCCAACTGAAGCGGTGTCTTCTCTTGATTGAACCGTTTGACGACCACGCAGGAATCATTTTCCAGATCGCGCGGTCCGATTTCGATGCGCACCGGGAACCCTTTCATTTCCGATTCGGCGAATTTCCATCCCGGGGTCTTGTCCGAATCATCGATGTCCGTGCGCACACCGGCTTCGATCAGTTCGTCTTTCAGGGCATGGGCCGCCTCCAGGACACCCTCTTTGTTTTGGGCAATCGGGACGATTCGGACTTGTGTGGGCGCGACTCGCGGGGGCAAAACCAAACCGGAATCGTCACCGTGAACCATGATGAGTGCGCCGATCAACCGTGTCGATGCGCCCCAGGAGGTTTGATAAACGGATTTCAATTGTTTGTCTTTGTCCTGAAAACGGATATCAAAGGCTTCGGCAAAACCGGTTCCCAGATAATGGGTCGTTCCGCTTTGGAGTGCTTTTTTGTCATGCATGAGTGATTCGACCGCATACGTCTTTTCGGCACCGGCGAATTTCTCTTTTTCGGTCTTGATGCCTTTGATGAACGGGATTGCGAGCACCTCACTGCCTAATTCATCATAATCCTTTAAGATGCTGAGCGCTTCTTCTTCGGCCTCTTCTTTTGTGGCATGGACGGTGTGTCCCTCCTGCCAGAGGAATTCGGATCCCCTCAAAAAGGGGCGGGTCGTTTTTTCCCAACGCACAACACTGCACCACTGGTTGTATTTCTTGGGAAGATCGCGGTACGATGCGATCACTTTTGAATAATGCTCGGAAAAAAGCACCTC
>JAGYMP010000176.1 GCA_018400565.1 Bacilli bacterium
GGCGGCGGCGGGCATCTTCATGCCTGCGGTTGCTCATTGGATACGTGGGAAGAGACGGATGAGGTATTGAACGACTTGGATCAATTACTGGAGGAAAACAATGGATAAACAACTTATTTTCGACAAAATCAAAGACTATGACACGATCATCATCCACATGCACCAACGTCCCGACGGGGATTGTTACGGGGCGGGATTCGGTCTCAAGCACATCTTGAAGGCAACCTATCCCGATAAAAATGTTTACACCGTCGGGGAGATCACGGATTACGTCAGTTTCTTGGGCACCCCTGATGTGATTGAGGACGATGCGTACGAAGGCGCGCTTGCGATTGTCGTCGACACGGCGACACCGGACAGGGTCGCCGACCAACGGTATAAAAACGCCGATTATGTCATCAAGATCGATCATCACATCCCGGTGAGGGATTACGGCGATCATCAATACGTGGATACATCACGTCCGGCTGCCTCACAGATCATCGCGGAGTTTCAAAAGGATTCGGATGATTGGAAGATGACGATGGACGCCGCCAAAGCATTGTATACGGGTATCGTGACCGATACGGGCCGCTTCAAATACCGGTCGGTTTCAGCGGCCACATTCCGCACGGTTGCCAACCTTTTGGAGTTCGGACTCGATTTCATACCGATTTTGAGGCACCTTGAGATCAAAACCGAGAATCAGATGAAGCTGCAGGGTTACGTCTTGCAAAACTTTGAAAGAACGAAGAGCGGTGTTGCGTATATTAAGATGACTCCAAAGATTATCAATCGATACGACGTGACCTTAGAAGAAGCGACGGCATTGGTCAATGAGCTTTCCGTGCTGGAGGATTGTCCGGTCTGGATGCTCTTTGCGGAATACGAAGAAGGATTCGTCCGTGCGCGGATGCGTTCGAAAGGCCCGGCCATCGATAAACTGGCCAACCAATTCGACGGCGGTGGCCACGCGATGGCATGTGGGGCTAATTTAGGCACATGGGATAAAGTCGATGATTTATTAAAAGCTGCCGATGAACTGGTGGCGGCCCACAAAAAAGAGTTGAAAAAATAATCGTTTGTCCGATACGGTTTATCGTATCGGATTTTTTCTTTGATAAAAAAATTGAAAGCGTTTTTCCTCTATCAAAAACATGTTTGATTTGCTATAATGGGGTCGGTTTGATGACATAGACTTGGAGGAAAACATGGGATTCAGTATGTTGCAGGCAACAATTGACTGGAAGACGACCGTGTTTGCGATCGCGGGCGGTCTCGGTATTTTTCTTTACGGTATCAACCTGATGAGTGATTCACTCAAAAAAATTGCCGGATCGAAATTAAAGATGATTTTGGAGAAATCGACAAACACACCCTTGAAGGGTATTTTCGTCGGTATTTTCATCACCGCGCTGATTCAATCATCATCAGCGACGAGTGCCTTGGTCGTCGGATTGGTCCGGGCGGGTCTTATGACGATGCCGCAGGCCGTCGGTGTGATTTTCGGAGCCAACATCGGGACGACGATCACGTCGCTTCTCATCAGTTTGGACATCGGTGGTTATGCGTTCCCGATCATGTTTGTCGGCAGTGTGTTTATCTTCTTTGTCAAAAACAAACGCACCCGTGAATTCGGTAAAGTCCTGCTGGGATTCGGTATGCTGTTTTTCGGGCTTGACACAATGGGCGGAGCTTTGAAACAACTGACGCAACTTGATGCTTTCGAAGATGCGCTATTGAGTGTTGCAAATTTTCCCATCTTAGGTGTACTCACCGGATTTTTGACAACAGTGTTGGTTCAGTCCTCTTCGGCGACGATCGGTATCCTGCAAGGGTTGTTTGAAACGGGCAGCGTTCCTGTGATCGGTGCCGTTGCCATTGTGCTCGGTGATAACATCGGTACGACGTGGAATCCGCTGTTTTCCAGGTATCCATGGATCAGTGAACTTTACATCTATGGTTATGCAAGAGAAGCAGACGTTGCCTACTGGACAAATCTACAGCTTCTAAGGACAAAACTTGACCTTGCCCTTTCAAAGAATACCTCTCTTAGTATTGCTTATAACTACCTGCGAGCCAATGAGACAATGGACGGGGTTAATCCCATTTTCGGAGATAGTAAAGAACGAGGACATAT
>JAGYMP010000177.1 GCA_018400565.1 Bacilli bacterium
AAAATCGACGGATTCAAAGCCGCCCGGGGAAGTGTGCTGTTCTTTGACGAACAGTCAATCACCCACGATTTGATGGAACGCTTCCCGCTTTATAAAGAAAACTTCAAACGGTGGTCAATCGAACAACTGGCCATGTTGCAAAACAATGTGTGGGCCCGGCTTGCGGAAAACGACATCGGGGCTTCGCTCCAGCATTACGGCTCTTTGATCGGGACAAGGATCAAGAAGGAGTACCATGTACCCGATACGTGGCAATTATATGCGCAGATGCCGTTTGGCAACATCATCGAAAAACCGGAACCCAAGGATAAGGAACCGGTGGACAAGCGCATGATGGTGTTCTACTGATTTGTGATTGAATGGTTAAGCTATCCCCGGCCGCGGATTAAGGCCGGGGATTTTTTATGCAAATAAACAAACGAACGGTGGTTGCCGTTCGTTTGTTTTGTTTATGTTCCGTCAAATTCATTGATGGCTTGTTTTAAGGCATCGACCAACTGGCCCTGGGGGATTTTTTTGACGATTTTCCCGCCGATGAACAACAAACCCTCATTTTTTCCGCCGGCGATGCCGATGTCGGCTTCCTTTGCTTCGCCGGGTCCGTTGACGACGCAGCCCATGATGGCGATGGTGATGTCTTTGTCGATGGTTTCAAGGAAAGCCTCGATTTCATTCACAACGGGAATCATGTCGTATTGGATGCGTCCGCAGGTCGGACAACTGATCAATGTTGGTTTGGTGTACAATCCGAGGTTGGAAAGAATCTCTTTGGCGACTTTGATTTCTTCACCCGGATCGGCCGTGAGGGACACACGCATCGTCGATCCGATGCCCTCTGCAAGCAATATCCCGAGTCCCATCGCGGATTTGATTGTGCCGGAAAAAGCGGTTCCCGCTTCGGTGATACCGAGATGGAGGGGATAAGGGAATGTGTCGGCCGCCAACCGGTTGGCGGCGATCGTCGTTTGCATGTTGGTGGCTTTCAAGGAGATGATGATGTCGTTAAAATCAATTTTCTCCAATAAATTGACATGATATTGGGCCGATTCAACCATCGCCTCGGCGGAGGGATGACCATATTTTTTGAGGATATCTTTTTCAAGCGATCCCGAATTGATGCCGATGCGAATCGGCACCTGGTGTTTTTTGCAGGCATCGACAACGGTTTTAATGCGTTCATCCGATCCGATGTTGCCGGGATTGATGCGAATTTTATCAGCGCCGGCCTTGAGGGCGGCGAGTGCGAGTCTGTAATCAAAATGGATGTCTGCGACCAAAGGAATGCCGATCTGCCGTTTGATCGCTTCAAGCGCCTGTGCATCTTCATTGTCCAATACGGCAAGGCGGATGACCTCACAGCCGATTGTTTCGAGTTTTTTGATTTGCTGTACGGTATCATTGATGTTCTTTGTCGATGTGTTGGTCATGCTTTGAAGCACGACACGGTCGTTACCGCCGATGGTGAGGTTTCCCACCCGGACAGGTTTTGTTTGGTTGCGTCTATACATGGCGTTCACTCCCACGTCCATTATATAACAATTTACCCCATTTAACGGGAAATTTGTTTGAAAAGATGAAAAAAGCTAAGAACTGTGCTATGCTATAATATAGAGAACAAATCATTGACTAAGGAGTGAATATTCAATGCAACTTTTTGCGGACACAGCAGATATCGAGGAAATCAGAGAAGCGGCATCTTGGAAAATCATTGACGGTGTGACAACGAATCCGACGTTGATTATGCGGGCCGGTCTGTCCCTCACTGATGCGATTCAGAAAATCGTTTCTTTGGTTGATGGGCCTATCAGCGCTGAAGTCGCCGAGGGATCAACCGAAGCAATGGTTGAAGAAGCCAAGGAATATGCTGCGATGCATCCGAACATTGTTATCAAAATTCCGATGACTGCCGAAGGAGTGAAAGCAATCAAAGCTTTGGATGAAATCGACATAAGGACGAATTGCACGCTCGTTTTTACGGTTTCTCAAGCATTGATGGCGGCCAAAGCCGGCGCGGATTTCATCTCACCTTTTTTAGGACGTTTAGATGACCGGACCGAAAGAGACGATGCCGGATATGCCTTGCTACGGGATATGCGCCGGATGCTAGACACATACGGTTTTAATTCAAAAATCATCGCTGCATCGATCCGGAACAGAAAACATGTTGAACAGGCTATCTGTGCGGGCGCGCACATTGCGACAGTGCCTTTCCGTGTGCTAAAAGATATGTTCATCCATCCGCTTACCGATGATGGTTTGAAACGATTCGCCAAAGATGCAAAAAAGGGATAATATGTCCCTTTTTTCTTTTGGGAAACGCACGGATGCTGTTTTAATTTTTCCGGGGTTACTTGTCAGACAAGTGGGTTGGGTGTATAATCATAACATGAAAAAGGTGATGTCATGAACGATGATGCAACATATACGATGCCCGCTTTCATCGACAGTCATTTGCATATGCTGGCTTTGGGCAAAAAAAATGATGAGATTGATCTGTCTCGGATACGTTCGATCGCCGAAGCGATTCAATTGGGAAAGACATTTGAGGATCGCGGTGTGATCATCTGCCGTGATTTCGATCAGAATTTGTTTGAAGAAGGTCGTTATCCCGAAAAAAAGGATTTGAATAAAATATCCACTGACAAACCTGTGATGTTTCGTCGTGTGTGCAGACACATGTGTGTGGTGAATGATGTCTTGTTAAAACGCATCGCTTCAATGGATACATCCCACTTTTTTCATCTTATCGACACTGAGAAAGGGCAACTCTTCGAGGACGCCGTATTGCTTGCCGATAAAGCGTTCAAAAGACCCGACAAAGAAACGTTGAAACGCTATTTGGAGACAGCCGGAAACCAACTGGAAAGACACGGCATCGTTGCGGTCGCAAGTGATGATTTCGAAACCTTTGACATTCCCTATGAAACTGTCATCCAAGCTTATGAGGAAGCCTATAATGAAGACCGTCTGCGCGTGAAGGTCATCCAGCAGATGCGCTTTTCGAACCTTAAGTCCTTTCATTCTTTTTTGGCGGACGGACACGCCCATGAGCAACACGGTGGTTTGACGCTGGGACCGCTTAAAATACTGGCTGACGGCTCACTTGGTGCGAGAACGGCCGCATTATGGGATGATTACTCGGATGATTCCCGTAACCGCGGTGTGATGAGTATCGACGATGCATCCTTGCATCAATGGATCGATTTGGCCAATACCCATGATGTAAACGCACATGTCCACGTGATTGGTGATAAGGCAGCCCACAAGGTGATGCATGCAATCAAAAAAGCCCTGGACAGTTACCCGCGCCGTCATCGTCACGCATTGATCCACGCGCAAATAACAGGTGAGGAAACATTAAAAGACATGCAGGCATATGATGTGTCCGCAATTGTCCAGCCGGTTTTTATGGACCGGGATTTGGGCATTGTGAAGAAGCGTCTAGGAAACAGATGGAAACAATCCTACCTTTTCCATCGCATGTTTGAGAAAGGGATTGCCGTCGGTTTTTCAAGTGATGCCCCGATCGAAACGACCGCTCCGTTCAGAAACATCTATCATGCAATGACGCGCAAATCATTGATCGATCCCGATCTAAAGGCTTTGGACAACGATTGGTCGTTCACGATGAAAGAATCCATCCGGGCTTACACAAAAACAAACATGGATTTATTGGAATTGACTACCTCACCGGGAACGATCGTGTTGAATAAAAACCCGTATGGGACAGATGTCAACGATTTGAAGAATATCCGCATTAAACATACCACATTTCATTAAGAGGTGAAGATCATGCATCCATGGTTGGAAATGGATCCCTATGTGCTTGTGAGTCTCATCAACATGAAACTCAGAAATTTTTATGAGGACTTGGACGACTTGTGTGAGGACCTTAACATCGAACGCCCGTTATTGGAACAGGAATTGGCCGTAATCGGATATCATTATGACAAGCAGAACAATCACTTCACCAATGCGGAAGACAACGGATGAATATCCGATTTTTTTGACAATCCGGCTGTTCTCTGGTAAAATCTACATAAATAATGCGAAAATATCCATCATTGTTTTGATGGATTTATTTGTAGGCACAAGGCAAAATAAAGGAGAGAGTTTTTTACATGATTGCCGAGTACGCAGTACCCGCAACCTTAATGGCCCTTATGTTTCTCGGAGTGTTGATCCGCAAGATACCGTTTATGCGGAAAACACTGATGCCCGCCCCGGTATTGGGCGGAATCGTCGGGTTCATACTCATGAACACCGGCGTGCTTGATTTGGATTATCACACCTTCGAGCGTATCACGTTTCATCTGTTCACATTAAGTTTTATTTCCATCACCTACACAAGCATGAATCAAAAGAAAAAAGCCAACAAAGG
>JAGYMP010000178.1 GCA_018400565.1 Bacilli bacterium
AATAATTCAACAAATCGTTTCATTTAAGAATAACAAAGAATTTCTAAGGTAATTTAAAACAATAGGTTTCGTTTTACCATCTATAAATCGCATGATATTCATCAAGATAGGGTTTGAGATGTGTTTCGAAGATTGAGAAGTCATTGGCTTCCAATGCCTTTTCGAACCCGATGAAACTTTCCTCACGCAAGAGGATACGCTGCTTGTAAATCGCTTTGCGCTTTTTTGTTAAATCATCACTTGGTTCCACACGTTTCACCGGTCGCCATTCACCGGCTTTATCTTTTAAATGCAACCGGTAGGAGACACCGCTGCGGCGGTGCCTGAATGCGGCGGCCTGTAAGTGGAGGATGTCCGCTTTTGAACAGGGTTCAAGGGTAAGTTCGTCCGTGGCATCATCCAACAGGTCTCTGATGAGTGGATGGCGCACGATGACAAGGTTTGTTCCCCTGGGATCGTCGGTATACCGATCGAGCCATGCATCGCCTAATGTGACATCGGCGGTTTCGGCCACAACATCATCACAGTAATCACAGGCTTGATACTTGAAGAAGCCTTCACCCCAGTCACAGGAGAACAAATCATCGGCAACGGCTTCTTTTTCTTCATCTATTCCTTTGGCAACGACCCCGTAGACATTCGCGGTCTTGTCCATGTATTTCTTGCGGAATCGAAAAGCGGTCAAATCATCAGGATGGATGCCCATCTCCCAGCCCATGGCTTTCGCGAAGAAATCACTTTTATAGTGGCCGCACACGATGCCGATGGTATGGGTGATGCGTTTTTTAAACAAGGGGACCTTCTTTTGTAAAAGCCGAACGGCTTTCACAAAACACGGCACACCGATGAAAAGATAGCGCAAATCATGGCTTTTCACATATTCCAAAGCCTCAGACATCTCCATTGGATAATAGCGGGACTTGGCTCCTTCCCATACTTCTTTCTTTGTCTTGGAAATACCATATGCATACAACTTATCTGCATCATCACTTTTTTTAACATGGATGACAGCATCAATCATGTCTTTTTCAAGCATCGATCTGGCTATCCAAGTGATGATATCTTCACTTGTGCTATTCAGTCGTAGTTCATCATCATTCACATAGCCACATGCATGGGAAAGATAATCCCCTTCATATTGGTTATGCTTTATACCGGCTAATCCTCCATATAAATCACGGGCGATTTCATCTTCGTCATATGTGCCCGCAAACGGACAGATTGCTTCTGTGTCTTCTTTTTCTTTGCTTTTGGAAACGGCCTGCATCAAGCCCCGTTTGTTTTTGTTTATCTCAAAGGCTGCCTCGTCCATTGCGGCGCACGCGCCGCAACCAACGCAATAGCCTTTGTCAATCACTGTCTGTTTCAATCCCTTATTCATGGTTTTGCCTCCGATGATTCCATTATACCCGACGGATAAGTTATTGACAAAACAGTGTTGATTTTGTTGGTTTGACCAATACCTCTTTGGTAAATAATATATGTTAAAAAAACGCGCCCGGATAATCAGGGTGCGTTCCATAGAAAC
>JAGYMP010000179.1 GCA_018400565.1 Bacilli bacterium
GGTGCGGTCTTGCCGCTCACGATCGTCGGCTTTTTCGGTGATGTGATCCGCGGTTATAATTTGATGGGACTGTTTTTCGGTGTCTTCTTCGCGTTGCCGTTTTTGTTCATCTTCTTGTTTTTGAAAGAAAAGAAAGGATTGCACAGGGAAGAGCCATTCAGTTTTAAGACCTTCATCAAACCCTTCAAGGTCAAAACCTTCCGTCGGTTGGTGGGTTTATATATCGGTGCATACATCACGATGGATGTCATCAGCGCCGTGGTGGCTTATCACATGCGCTATTACTACAACCGCCCGGGTGACATCACGATCGTGCTCGGGATTTTGTTGCTGTCGGTGATCGCCACGTTGCCGTTCATCGTCGCATTCGGTGCGAATCGCCTCGGCAAAGGCAAAACGTTTGTCATCGGTGCGGGGATCACAATGATCGGTGTGGTCACCTTGGCGCTTTTACCCAGGGATGTCTCTTCATGGATTATCTACGGTGTTGCCGTGGTGATCGGCATCGGTTTGTCACCCTGCACGGTCATGCCTTGGCTGATGTTCCCTGATGCGACCGATGCCGGTGAGCTGGCATTCAAGATGAGAAATGCGGGTTCGTTTTCGGGCATCATGACGTTTGTCAGGAAATTGGCCAGTGCGATCGGTATTTTCATCGTCGGTTTATTAATCGGCATCGGCGGATACATCCAACCGGAGACACAATTGATCAGTGGTGAATGGGTGACGGTGTATTTCACACAACCAGACACTGTGTTTGCCGCATTCAAAGCGATCATCGCGATCGTGCCGATCGTGCTTTTGTCATTCGCGATTGTTTTGGCGCTTCGTTATCCGATGAACAAAGAACGTCACAAAAGGTTGCGTGCCCATCTTGATGCCATCAACAAAGGCATCGAAAGCCCCTTGAGTGAAGCAGAGATTGAAAAAATGAAGGAAGAACTGATTTAAATGGACAGAAAGCAAGTACGTGAACGGATTGAAAAAGATAAGCTTGTCGCGGTCATCCGCGGCCTTGACAAAAAAGAAGGCATTTTATTGTCTGATGCTTGCATCGAAGGCGGCATGAGGATCATTGAGGTCGCCTATACGACACCGGATGCATCCGAAGTCCTTGCAACACTTAAAAAGACCCATGAAAACA
>JAGYMP010000180.1 GCA_018400565.1 Bacilli bacterium
AGATCCGATGCAAGAATCACTTCTTTGATCGTGTAAATCATACCGATTGAGAAGAGCGGGGCGATGGCAAAATTAATGATGGTAGCGATGATGATCAATGTTTTTATCGAAGAATTGTGACGGATGATGTCAATGCCTCCGCGAAGGTCTTTTTTGAAAACCTTGAATGATTTCTTTCCTTTCGAAACCTGAATCTTGGGGACATCGATGAACATCTCACTGATTGCCGATAAAAGAAAACTAACCGCATTGACGACCAACACAATCAATAATCCCGCCATGCCGTAGATCAAAGCACCGATGACGGGGGAAAGCAACTGTCCGATATTCACAATCATCGAACGAAGTGAATTGGCTTCCGTCAATTCATCTTTCTTTACAAGGGACGGCAACACAGCGGACATCGAGGATGCAAAGAAAATCTCGGTTACCTCAAGGAGAATGACCAGCACATAGAGCAACCCGATTGAAAGACCGCCGTTGAAAAAGAAAAGCAGGGAGAAGGCCGCAAGCACAAAAGCATTGGCAATGTCCAATACAATGATGGCTTTCTTTTTGTCGAACCAATCGCCGAACACGCCGGCCACCGGCGAAAGCAAAATCCTCGGTAAAATCGAGATCGCCAACATGGAAGCAAACAGCGTTGCCGAACCGGTCAGGGCCAACACATATAATGATAAAACAAATTGTTGGATGTTGCTGCCGAGCAGGGACATGAAATTCCCTGTGATCAACAACATGAAATTTTTGTTGCGGAATAATTTCTTGTACATGACAACCGCTCCTTTTCTTTTACAACCATATAATAATACTAATTTTATCAAATGTCAAGCAATATTTCGATAATTATCTAATTTTTTATGTAAACACCCTTGCATGACGATGTCATTATGTCTCTATTTAGCGTATTAGATATATATCTAATCTTTAAAAATTTTTACAAGATGATTTACCCATCTCTCTGTTTGTGGTGAGCGTTCGGTTTCATCCTGACTTATCACATTTTTCACAGAAACATCTTGACGGATATTCTCCATGTTTCTTTGCCTTGTAGACTTCTTCCATCGGCATAACCGATACAATCATCCATCTATCCGTTATTGATCTTTATTATGGTTGTTTTCTATGTTTCCGTTGAAAAACCGATTCCACATCAAATGCGAATCGGTTTTGTATATATATAAATGATACATGGATTTATGTTCGTTTGCCCCTGGTTTATGTTTTGTGAAACAGGCCACATTCGTGATGATCAAAGAAACGCCCAAGAGAATTAAATAGATCAGATTACCCAGAGTTTCATTCCCGCTGTCATAAAGAAGGATAAGCGAGAACGAACTCGTCAGTAAAAAGAAATTCAAGAACGACGTCGCTGGCATATACACGCTGGTCGTTTTGGCTTGGGCGAATGTGCCATCAAGCAAATCACCAATGGATACATCATACAATGAAACATTGAATGGTTCAGGCACCTTTTTGTTCCATGGTTTGCGTCTCTTATGCAAGCGTGTTAATCATCCGTGTGTCATTCGGGTTCATATTCAATACCAAATCTGGCCTCATACATCCTTCTCCAAGGCAAACTTACTTGTTTGACCGTAACATGCGGTGTGATCTCCTTCATATGTTTTTCTATGAATATTTTCAGGTTCTGTTTGACAATATCCGCAACCTCACCCTTCTTCTCCCGGACATCATCATACTCATAGACAGGATGATCTTTCAACACTTCATCACGCACATATTGCCTGACGTAACCCTGATAGGCGATATCTTCTATATATCTCAACATCAAAAAATCCATATGTGACTTCGTTTTTCCGTCATGGATAAAATGCATGCCCTGCGCGATCGCACAACCGATGGTATTCGATGCGGTGTTCCATCCGGCGTATGCGGCCACGTCAAACAGCAACCCTGTTTCCCTCAGATAATCATACATGGCGAGGGTGCTGCCGTTGCCATGGGTGACATCCGCGATGATGATGGGTTTATGTTTCTCTTTTGATGCATGACTGAGAAACTCGAGTGCTTCAGGCATATTCCTTAATACCGTCATGCCCCGTCCTTCTTCTTTGGGATTTAAACATGATAACATCTTATCGGCAGGTGCGTTGATGAAAACAACAGCGTCCGCTTCTTCCAACGATGTCGCAACAAGCCCCCCGGAGACCACGATGTGGTATGTAACCATCGTATCCAGATACCGATCCTCAATGTTCGGTATAATCTGAGCTGATGTCACGGAAGGATATTTCACAAAGAGTTTGGGTTTAACCTTTTTCATTTTATTAAACATTCTTGCCATCAACATCATGCCGACTTCATCGGCACCGGGATACATCGCGGTCTTCATTCTCACCGAAAGTTCCCTTATCCGCTCACGGATTCTTATTTGATCCATCGCCGTCCATCCGTATTCCGATGAATCATCCTGGGCGATGATGAAATAATCAATGATACCTTCCGAAACAAGTGAAAGTGATTTGAGTGTCGCTTCTGCGTTGACGTTCCTCCGTGAGACAAAATCACCCAAATGGGATGCGGGGATTTTTAGTTTATGAAAAACGGCGATCTCTTCGTCATCCGCGATCTTCAAATCAATCCGGTGCTTAAGGTAACCATAATCATGGATTCGCCTGCCGTATGTCTTGAAATAATCCGGTTCGGCATCCGAACCGTCATATCCCGGACAGCGCATGATGGTTTGAAACGCATAAATAATCACGTCGGGATGCATCGCTTTTAATTTTTTGATGGTCTTCAGTCTGTCTTCGATCGCGTCAAAAGCTTCATGATGGCGGCGCGAGGGAACAAGACCTCCGTAAAGCAACATGTCGATCGACACGACCAGCCCGTCGGCATCCTTGGCGGCGTTATCCAACCATGCGGCGATTTGATCGCTGTTGGCTGGTTTGTCTTTGCATCCCAGGAGGGATAAATCGATTCGTTCAACCGTAAAATCATCTTTATCAAACAACTGATAAGGGAAGTCGTAATTACAGGGTCTTTCGTCTAACGGTAAATAGGCAACATGCATCGATGCATCCCCTCCTTTCACAACAAAAAAACAACCATTGTTTGGATAAACACGAAATAAAGAATGTAAATTGATTAAGTGTTCTTCCCCAACAAAATGTCTTTTCCTCTTTTGCATCCTAACTCTTCATAAGCATTATATACTGAGACGCCAAAAAATAAAAGATGCTTGTAAGCCGGACGACGGATTTCTCGGCAAGCGTCCCGCTCTTGTCGTCCAAACACCGCAACATAAACCATAAAGCATATAACCCGGGTTTTCATTTAATTTATGATATACTGAAATTGAGGTGATATCATGGAACAAAAAATGATTGATGCACTAAACGATCAAATGAACTTTGAGTATTATTCAGCCCACATTTACCTGAGCATGGCCGCTTACGCGGGCGAGCTCGGATTGGCCGGTTTTGAACACTGGCTGATCACCCAGTATGAAGAAGAGGTTTTTCACGCCCAAAAATTCTATCACTACATCGTCTCACGTGACGGACGGGCAGTCGTCAAAGGTTTTGAGGACCCCGAGAAAGATTTCGATTCATTGCTTTCCATGCTGGAAACAGCGCTTGACCATGAACGGATCGTCACAAGCCGTATCAACGATCTCGTGAAACTTTCGGATAAGTTAAACGATTATGCCACACATAATTTCTTGCAGTGGTATGTCGGTGAACAGGTCGAAGAGGAAGAAACCTTCACGGATTTGATCCAAAAGGTCAAACTCGTCAA
>JAGYMP010000181.1 GCA_018400565.1 Bacilli bacterium
AATCAAGCGTACGATGTCACCTTCATTCAAGGAAACGCCATCACCGCCGTAAAGTCCGTTAGGCACTGAGTTGAGCTCAACCGTGATCCGTCCGGTTCCGTCATCGACAATCATGTGATTGTAATTGCCGTTGTCATAGAACACCAGCGAAACAACCGTCCCTTCGATCTGATAGGTTTGATTCTCAACACCCCAGAGAACATCGGAAATATCGCTGGTCACATGCGGGTGGATGTTGATGGTCATCGTAAAGGCCGCTTTCACCTCCGGATCATTCTGGTGTGTGATTGTCACCGTCACAAGCACAGTCTTCAATTCGTCGACATAGGTCGTATACATGCTTTCAAGATCAACATAAGCCTCGTTGAGCGGATCGTTCAAGACATATTCAATTGCGACGTTATGGTAAATGTGCCATGACGGAAGGAAATGAAGATCGTCTCCCGCCATTCGATCGACCGTGCCATACTTGTTCTCCAATTGCTCTGCAACGAGATCGACTTGTTCTTGAAAGGTAAGCATGACCATTCTGAGTTGTGCATATCCACCGATGGAATCAACAAGCATGAAATCCCCGCGGACCGTTTTCATCGGCAACATCACATCAAGCCACACATATTCGCCGAGATAATTCCACAGCACCACGGCTGAATCCCCGTATTCATCCTTCGAAAGACGGATGTAAATCATGTCACCGCCGTCACTTAGCGTATACATGTCCATAAACGGGTCATAACCGAGTTTGCCGAACACGGTCAGATAATCATATTGCAGCGGATTGGAATCAAAATCATTGGCATAAAGGTCCGCAATCGTCATCTCAATCGTCCCGACTTTCAGGATGAACGTTTTTTGCATCGTCAGGGTGATGGGATCCCCCGTGCCGGGATCGGTGGTGTCATGCGTAGCCGTCACCGTAATCATCACGCTTGTCTGCGTTCCGACCGGCACCGTTACCTCACCGGATGCATTGATTATGTCAGGATGGGACACATCGTAGGTGTAATCGATCCAGTAATAGAAATTCCCGTTGTTCGGAGCAAAATCAAGTGTGGTGTCGGATGTGATGATGGGCGGAAATTCAATGTTGTCCATGTTCGCGGCCATCGGGTCCGAATAATCAACATACATTCCTTCATAGAAGATATCGAATGTGTAATCCGGAACGCCGTCAATCATCGTTTTCTTCCCGATCAAATAGACTTCATCACCTTTTTCAACCCATGCATGCATGTAATTTTCAAGATAATAGACCTCACCGTCAATCAGGAAGTACGTGAATCCCCAATTCGAATGCAGATAAATGCCTTTCAGGACGATTTCGTGTGTTCCGGTCTCTTCGGCAAGAAGATCCCCAAGGGACCCGACTTCCAACCCCTTAAGCAATAATTCATATGTTCCTTCTCTTGATGCCGAGTTGTAAACGACCCGAAGATTTAAAGTCAGAATCACATCATCGGCCGCGGGTTCGATGTAGCGTAGACCATATGAATCCACGGAAACCAATGTCTCATGATCGAGTGCCGTGATTTCCAGAGACAACCCATAGAACGCATTTCGCAAAGCATAGGGTATGCTCGGAAAATCATGGTAGTTGTTTTCGATGACATCGAGGATATCCCTTTGCCCCGACACGCCTTCCGTGAGTTTGTCAAAGATGAGGTCGACAAGCTCTTGATCGCTCTTCACATTGACACGGATGGACTTCACGCCGCCGTAGTCATAATCATACACCAACACGGCGTTTTCATTCAGGGTGAACCCACGGACGATCACGGGAAAACCGGCGTAATTCCCGGGATAATAATTTCCGTTGATGAAATAAACCTTTTCATTGCCGTTCGTCACGAAGAAATCCAGGTTTTCATCCCGTTCGACCACCCCTTCGAATTCCACAGGCATCCCGAGGTTATCTTGAAGTGTCATATCGAGGTTGTCGAGGTCGATCAATGTCATTTGTGTGAACATCGGATCATAGACGGCATTTCTGGCAACGGGTTTGAATTCGTCCGGCATCATCTCATAACGTCCTTCACTCAGCATAATGAATCCTTCGGCCCGCACGGTGTCACCGATATAGCTGTAATCCCTGTTATCGTTGTAGACACTGTGAGGAACGCGGACCAACAAACAACCGCTCTCATCCTCAATCAACAAGATGTAATCGCCCGATTCATAAAGCACGGCGATGACCATGCCCTCAACAATGTGACTCACGGAAAGATCGCTCATCGCATCCGCGATCGAAATCGCCGGGCTTGTGTCTTCCGCCAAAACATCGAAGGTGAATCGGAAGATTTCCGCCGTTCCGTTTATATCAAGGGTGACCTCAACCGTGATTTGTGAATCAACAAGTGTTTCTTCCAAATATCCGTCGTATCCGTCCGACAGATCGATCAAATCATCCGGATCGGATATTTCTGAGTAACTGAACACCACGTCCGGGAACAAATCTCCGACTCCCGTGAAATCAAACCACATGTCACTTTCAAACGTTTTCTGATAATTCTCAAGGATGTATTGTTTCATCATGGTGATTTTTTCATTGTCCGTGAATTCAATCTCTCTGAGATCGTCCGTCATGCCGAGGAAACGCAGCTGCCACATATCCTTGCCGATGGCATAGATGTAATCATATTGGCTTATGAATCCGCGGACGGTGACCAATTTGTCCTGCAGAAGATCGAGTTTGTAGTAGGTATACTCATCGACATAATCAAGATAGATGTCGCCTTTCGGTGTCCGCAAAACGATCGCATAATCACGCTCTTTGACCAACCGACCCTCAATTTCAACATAATTCGTGTAGGTATCGATCGCAAACGGGTCCATCGCATGAAGATCCACTGGTGTGATCGCCTCAGCCGTCAGCGTCACGGGGTTGTGTCGGGATATGATCGTAACAAGCGGCGGTGTGTTGTCATAACTCTCGGTCAAATACACTTCGCCGCCCCGGTAATCCTCGATGCGCCATCTGCCGAAGACGATAACCGCATCCCCCTTCCTCACATCCGCGAGTTCCATGTCGAGAAAGAGAAGTTCTTGGGTTGTCTCATCCATAAGGTATGCATACTCCGGATGCCAGTAAACAACCAACCCCCGGACGAAATAATTCCCGTGTATGTCTTCTTGTTTCAAATCGGTGATTTCGGTCGTTTCAATGCCTTTTAAAACCGGTGTGAAGGTGATTGATTTTTGTGCACTGCCCTTTGAGATGGTGATCGTAAAGGAAAGCTGTGTGTCTTCCAACACATATGTGAAACGTCCCTGATCATAAAGCGAAGCCGTCAGATTGTCCATCTGCCAGGTCAGGGTCCCGCCGAGCAACCGGTGATAAGGCATGAACTCAAAGGAATCA
>JAGYMP010000182.1 GCA_018400565.1 Bacilli bacterium
ATCATCAAAGCGGCGATCGGTGATTTCGAAGATGTCGCGGCGATGAGTGCCGCCGGGAGAGGCGGGTTTGACTTAAATGCGGGAACAACGTACCAGGCACAAAAATGCCTGGGCACGACCCCCTTCGATCCGAAGACGAACAAAATTTTACACACATTCGACCTTTCTGTCTTCGGCAAAGCGGCCGTGACCATCAATTTTCCTCTTTATGCGCCGGTTGAAGACCTTATGATCGGTCTTGAAAAACAAGCAACCCTGCATGCGTTCAATCCGTATGAAAACAGCACCAAGGCTCTGATATATGGAACATCCATCACCCAGGGCGCCTTTGCGTCCAGACCCGGTCTATCGTTTGTGAACACATTATCACGCATGCAAATGCGGGAGTGGTATAATTTCGGTTTTTCCGGCAACGGTTTAGGCGAAGAAGATGTCATTGATGTCATCACGGATGTCGAAGACGCCGGTGTGTTCATCATCGATTATGAGGCAAACGCTGGCACAAGCGGCAAACTTGAGGCCACACTCGAAGACATCATCACAGGGATCCGTCATAAACACCGTTCAGTTGACATCATCGTGTTATCGAGGATCCCGTATGTCTACGACGAACTCGATCCGAACAAGAAAAAAAGACGCGAAGAGTTAAAAGTCTTTCAGCGCGAGACCGTCACAAAACGCCAAAAAGAAGGCGATGCACATATTTTCTTCGTCGATGGGTCGTCGTTTTTCGGCACCGATTACGACAAATGGATGGTCGACACCGTCCATCCAAATGACATCGGACACCGTCTGATTGCCGAAGGCATTCACAAACACATGAAAACAACATCATAGATTGCGATTGTAAACATAGAATAGGAGATAAAAACCATGGACAAACTGAGAAAAAAACTACTTGAAAACAAGATGACATTGATCGCGAGTCTGCCGGAGAACAAATACGAACTCGCAAAAATCGCATGGGAGGCGGGAGCCGATGCGATCAAGGTCCACTGCAACGTGGCCCATCATGCCAGC
>JAGYMP010000183.1 GCA_018400565.1 Bacilli bacterium
CTGTCGGAATTATCTTTTCATGGATCTGAAGGGGCTTAATAAAAAACAGATTCGCAAGATGGCATTTGCCGAAGCACTCACGCTGTTACCCTCCGTCATCGCAACGTCTGTAAAGCGTATGCCGAACAGGTTAAAGAATATTTTTCAGAAGATTTTTTAACCGACACAGAAAGAAACTCGTAAAGTTTGATTATTATCAATATCTTTGTTATAATATGTTTCGATTGAATTTTAATGGAGGCAGAGACATATTATGATGATTGACAAACTAACCGGATCGCGGGTTCATTTTGAAGTCACGGTACCGAAGGAAACATTCGAAGAAGGTCTGGACAAAGCTTTTGAGAAGAAAAACGAAGAAGTAGAAATCAAAGGTTTTCGCAAAGGCAAAGCACCCCGCAAGGCGTATGAAGCAAAGTTCGGCGTCGAATCGCTTTACGAAGAAGCCCTGAACCATGTGTTGCAGGAAACGTATTATGATGCCGTCACGGAGAACGAGATTGACGTTGTCGCACAACCAAAAATTGATTTGGATGTAAATGAAATTGAACGCGGCAAAGATTTTTCCTACGAGGTTACGGTTGCCGTACGTCCCAACGTCAAACTTGGTGAGTATATGAATCTCGAAGTCAAAAAGGAATCCGAAGAGGTTACTGACGAAGAGTTAGATGAGCGTATCAACCGCGAACTCGAGCAACAAGCGGAACTGGTCCTCAAAGAAGAGGGCGAAGTTGAAGAAGGCGATACGGCCGTATTCGATTTTGAAGGTTCAGTCGACGGTGAGGCATTCGAGGGCGGCAGTGCCGAGAACTATCAGTTAGAAATCGGCTCGGGTCGTTTTATCCCCGGCTTCGAAGAACAAATGACTGGGATGAAACCCGAAGAAGAAAAAGACATCACCGTGACATTTCCTGAAGATTATCAACAGGAATCACTTGCAGGCAAGGAAGCGGTCTTTCATGTCAAGCTTCACGAGATCAAACAACGACAGGTACCAAAATTGACTGATGAATTTGTCAAAGACCTCGACATCGACGATGTTTCAACAGTTGAGGAATACAAAGAACATCTTAAAAACGAGATGCTTGAACAAAAGAAAAAAGCCAATGAAGAGAAGCTCATGCAGAGTGTCATCAAGCAAGCTGCGGACAATGCTGAGTTTGACATTCCCGAGGAAATGGTCAAACAAGAAGCGGATAAGATGTACAAAAACGCCGAGCAACAGGTCAAACAGTACGGCATGGACTTTGACACCTACCTTCAATATCTTGGCAAAGACAAAGATAAATACAAAGAAGAACTGAACAAACAGGCGAAGGAAACCTTGCGTCAGCGTTTGACGATTGAAGCCATCGGTAAAGAAGAAGACATAGAAGTAACCGAGGATGAGGTCAAGGATAAATACGAAGAAATCGCCGAACAATATAAAGCGCAGAACGTTACACTTGACCAAGTTAAACAATCCATCCCTGAATCAGCCGTCAAGGATGAGGTCCGATATAAGAAGGCTATTGATTTTTTGGTTGAAAACGCAAAGGTAACCGAATAACACATGAAATAAAAATCCTGATTTCATCATTCGTCTTTGATGAGATTGGGATTTTTTCAATAATGATAAATCATAATTTTTGTGTATCCAGCATCGTTGTGGTAAAATAGGATTGTAAAAAAAGAATTCACACAATGATGACTAAGAGGTGAAAAACATGTACGAAAAAAACAAAGAATTTACGGATCGGTTGCCGACCATCGCCGTCCGCGGCGTTATATTTTTGCCCAGTAATGACGTTCGTGTCGAAGTCGGACGTGAATTTTCCAAGAAAGCCATCCAAGAAGCAGAAACCAATCGGGACGGTTATGTTGCGATGGTTTTCCAAAAAGACCCAGAAGAATTGGAACCCGATTTCAATGATTTTCTGGAAGTCGGTCTTTTGGCGAAAATATCCGTTAAGATCAAACTTCCCAACGGGAATTATAAAATAAAATTCGAACCATTGATGCGCATCCGCCTGGATGACCTTATTGAAACAGATCCCTATTATCTCATCGAATTTACATCGATGGTATTAAAACCCGATGATGTTGAAGAAGAAGAAGTTTTGTTGAAGATGGTTTCCAAGGAAGTCGTCGAAAATGCGACGGTTTTGTTCAGAGATTCCAAAAAAGTCTTGCAAGCCCTGCAAAACGGAGTTTCTTCTGATAAACTCTGTGATATGATCGCATCACAACTTAAGATTCAGGAAAGTGAACGCGAGAAATATCTTTTGACCAATTCGATCAATAAACGTCTGCAATACATTCTGAAAGATATCAAACGCCTTAAAAATATGCAGTCAATTGAATCGAAAATTAACGAGAGTGTCCGTAAAAGCGCCGATCAAAACCAAAAGGAATATTACTTACGCGAAAAAATGCGTGCCATCCAAGAAGAGCTCGGCGATTCCAAGCAGGATGATGTTGAGCGTCTCAAAGAACAAATCGAAAATTCCGATATGCCGGAACGTATACGCGAAAAGGCGATGAAGGAACTCAAACGTTATGAGTATTTATCATCGAATTCAAGTGAATCCAGTGTTGTCAGGACGTATCTGGAAACCCTGATTTCGATTCCCTGGAAAAAAACAACCGATGACGAAGAAGACATCAATGTCGCCATCGAAAAACTTGAAGAATCCCATTACGGCTTGGATAAAGTCAAAGAGCGAATCATTGAGTATTTATCGGTGAAAATGTTGACAGGAAAAAATCCCCAGACGATCCTTTGTCTTTCCGGACCTCCCGGGGTCGGAAAAACAAGTTTGGCGAAATCAATCGCTAACGCTTTAAAACGAAACTTCGTTAAAACATCGTTGGGCGGTGTTCATGATGAATCGGAAATCCGCGGTCACAGACGCACCTATGTGGGTGCTCTGCCAGGAAGGATTATCAATGGCATGATTCGTGCCGGTGTCACAAACCCCGTGTTCTTGGTCGATGAAATCGATAAACTTGCCTCGAGCGATCGCAATGATCCCTCCTCGGCGATGCTTGAAGTTTTGGATCCTGAACAGAACAAGTTCTTCAGCGATCATTATGTCGAAGAAGACTATGATTTATCCAAAGTATTGTTTATCACGACTGCCAACTATCTTGCAAACATCCCGGCTCCCTTGAGAGACCGTATGGAAATCATTGAACTTTCGTCCTATACTGAAATAGAAAAATTCCATATTGCCAGAAAGTTTCTGATTGAAAAACAATTGCAAACACATGGTCTTGAAGAGGATAAACTCGAAATTGCCGATGACTCCATTCGTAAAATGATCAAGGACTACACACGTGAAGCAGGTGTGCGCCAACTCGAACGCCTCATCGGTACGATTGTCCGCAAAGCAATCAAGAAGATCCTTGTCGAAAAAGAGAAGAAAGTGACAATCACACCGGATGATCTTAATGAGTACTTGGGTAAACGAAAATTCCGGAACAATGAAATCCAGAATGATGACATGGTCGGTGTTGTCACCGGACTTGCTTATACCATGGCAGGTGGCGACACACTTGATGTTGAGGCAACTTACTATGAAGGCAAAAACAACCTCACCCTGACAGGTAACCTTGGTGATGTCATGAAAGAATCCGCCATGGCAGCTTTGTCCTATGTACGCTCCAACGCGAAAGAACTGGATGTCAAAGTTGATTCGTTTGATAAACTTGATATCCATATCCATGTCCCGGAAGGCGCGACACCGAAAGATGGTCCATCGGCCGGGGTAACCCTTGCCACAGCGCTTATTTCTGTTTTGTCCGACAAAAAAGTCGATCGATTTGTGGGCATGACCGGTGAAATCACACTTAAAGGTAGAGTATTGCCCATCGGCGGTATTAAAGAAAAGACGATTGCGGCCGCAAGATCTGGCATCAAAATAATCGTCATACCTAAAGATAACGAAAAAGATGTTGAGGACATCCCTGAAGAAGTTCGTGACGTTTTGGAAATCCATTATGCGGAATCATTGGATGATGTGCTTAAAATTGCATTGAAGTAAGTTTATGAGACCACCTTGATTCCGTTGGTGGTCTTTTTTTATGTGGGCAATAAGATATTTCGATGTCTTGAATAGTTTCAGCGCCCATAAAAAGAGGCTTCTGTTTCCATTTTCCATCGCATTTATGCCCGTGATTTGAAAAAAGTGTCCGAATGAAGTATAATGTTTTAAGAGGTGGATAATATGGAAATATTAATGGACGATTTCGTGCGGTTCGGCATTCCCATGAATGAATATCGTCTACCGCATAAAAAAGAATATAGAGGCCTCTTGTTCGTGGTTCATGATTTTATGTCATCAAAAGACCATGGTCTTGGTCTTTTGCCAAAGAGAATCGCTGAACTGGGTTATAAAGTTGTAGCACTCGATGCTTATAAACACGGCATGAGGAAAGAACCTCCATTTACCAACGGACTTGAAATACAAAAAAAGATGGCCATGTTGGAAGTTGTGAATCAGACGGCTTTGGATATCAAATTTCTTTATGATAATTTTTATAGAAATGAATTCGACAATGTTGGAGTCATCGGGGTTTCCATGGGAGGCATGGTCGCTTTCCAGATGCCGAGAATCATGGAAGACATCAAATGTATTGTCTCCTTTAACGGAACACCGGATATGAAGGCTTTGTTTCATGATCGCGGATATAAACACATGATGAAAGATCTCTCCGATCAAGAAAAAGAAGTGGCCGAAGAATATTTTGAGAAACTTGATTTATCGGATTACATGGAGCGATATGATTCGATTCACATCTTTGCGACAAATGGGAAAAATGACGTCATTGTCAACAAGGACAGTTCCAAATCGTTTTTCAACACGCTGGACGCATCGGACAACGATGATGTGACACAGAAGATTTATCGTGCCAACCATGAATTGACACAAGATATGATCGACGATGTATTGTCCTGGCTTTCGGAGCTGGACATCGATGCCCCGGCTAGCGCCGAACTTGATAATGCTTAATCTTGTCGCACACGTCTTCGTGTGCGATTTTTTTATTTTGGCGATCATAGCAACATAATAACCGAGAGGACATAAGATGAAAAAAACATCGTTCACATGGAAGAAAAATATCATATATATCTTAGGCTTGACTGCTTTGGCAATCTGTGTAACGTTAATTCAAAAAAGTAATCTGGGTATGGCAGCCTGGGATGCACTCAATCGGAATTTTTATGAAGGCATTCCATTGGAATATAAGTATCTGACTCCGGCTGTGGCGTTGGTATTAATCACCGTTGCATATCTTCTCGAAAAAAAACAATTTGATTTATGGATGTTGTTCCCATTGGCGATCAGTTTCTTTATCGGTTTTATGATTGATTTGCTTTTATTGGTGATTCCCGATGTTTCACAGCAGGGAGTGGTCATGAATTTGCTTTATCTGAGCCTTGCGATCCTTGTGTGTGCAGTCGGATTAAATCTGATTGTATTTTGTCGATACCCTCTTCCGGCACTCGATCAGCTATGCCTTGCGATCAGCCATCGGTTGCGTGTTTCGTTTGGACGGGGAAAATTGATTGGGGAGGGCATTGCCTTGGTGTTGACGGTACTGATTGGTCTTTTCTTTTCACATGAGGAATATTGGTTTTACATCGGACCGACCACGATCATCTTTGCTTTTTTTATCGGTTTTGTTGTTGATTGGGTTAATAAACCCCTGTTTGCATTTTTGGACGGGTTCAGCGATAAATCCGATGGAGCATCAAAAAATGATATGTGATATAATGGGTTGTGTGTGAGAGGTGAAAACATATGGATCTGACATGCAATGATTTATTCAACTATCTTCGATGCACACGTTTTGCGGCTTTGGACAGAGAACGACGCAAACACGGAACCCATCAGGATATTGCACAGGATCGATACATCACCGGCGCAAACGAGTTCAATGATGCCGACTTTTTTGATGATTATCCCATGCGAGAACTTCCGCGTCTCAAAGCGCTGTTTTCGCAATTGTTTCTTCCGGGGTTAAATGTTGAAGAACAACGTTCGTTCTATCAGACATTTTCGCATGGTATTTCATTGAAAACAACTGCTGATTTCATTGTGAGAGATGACAATCACGGCGATATCTATACCGTTGTTCCGGTTTCATCAGATATATTTTTACGTTTTCGGCACACGAAATCGGACGGAAATAAAGAAACATTGTTCGTGCCGGATGATGACAATCGTTATCGGTTGATTGCCGAAACGATGGATTCACGGAATTATACAGACAAAATGAAACAGATGACCGATCGCCATAAACAAACAGGACGACTATTGTTCGATCAAAGTTTTCGCAAATATATCATTGACCGACAAAATGACGGAACATCTTACAATTACCATCTTGTGATGGTAAACCCCAACTACATCCATGACGGGAACAAAATCTCCAGCGATTTCTTTGTCGTTTTTGATTTCACCGATGTTGCTGAACGTTTATCCGATCGTCTCAACACGGGCTTGTACCGTATGCTTAACCATATTGAACTCAATGATGAATCGCGATGCCCGCTAGTCAGAAAAGAATGCATGCCCGGAACCGTGTTTTCCTGTCCTTTTGTGCCCTATTGTTATGCCCATGTTCCGGATGTTCATCCCGTCACAGCATATTTCAATGAAGAAGAAGGGTTTATTGAAGAGACGGATGGAAAACCACATAAATATGACACGTTTGAGCTGTTGAACGAAGGAATCGTCCATATGTTGGATGTTCCTATTTCTTGGCTGCACAGAGAAAAAAATCTTATGCAGCGGTATTGTGTTGACAACAACTATATTTATGCAAACAAACAAAAAATCACCTTGCGACTTGAAACTCTTAAAGAACCTTTGGTCTATCTTGATGTCGGAAGCATCCCCCAAGTGATTCCTTCATATAAGCAAGAACGTTCATTCATGCAACATCCCTATTGGTTTGCCGTGTATAAAGAACAAAAAAACGATCAGACATCCCCCGAGATAATTTCTCATACCGTTAACGAGCATTCCGAACAGGTCTTTCGTGGTTGGGTCAATCATCTAATCGAAGCCCTTAAAGACCATGAAGGGCATGTGATCGTCTTTGGTGCGGGACGGATCGATGCAGTTATCCAGCAATTGATTCACCATTTTCCGGAGTATAGTGATGCTCTCAAAAATGTGATCGATCGCTTGTTTGATTTTAAGCGTGTACTCAAAAATGATGCTAGTTTTTACCTTTCAAAAGGTTTGAGCCATCAAAAGGCAAACACATACAATTTTTATCACCCGGATTTGGATGGGTCATATGCGTTTGAACACATCCTATCCGTCTTTGATATCGATTTGTTTGGGGACGGAACCATCAAACATGTCACTGAAGCTAAAAGAGCGGCCCGTTTGATGGCGGCCTCCATTGATGATAAACAATGTGCAATATACGAAAAACGCCTCAAAACATACAGTGAGAATACAGTGCGTTCCATGCATGCGATTAAACGCGAAACTGTTCGTCTCACAAAGGATAAATAATTTGCATATTTGATAACTTTGTGCTATAATTTATTTTGCGCCTGGACCTAGAATAAACGATCTCCGACGTTTATTTTGGATGCAGGTAAGTTTGATAAACAAGGAGGAAAACCAATGGCTTTAAGCAAAGAAAGAATCCAATCGATTGTGAAAGAATATGCAATCCATGAAAATGACACCGGTTCCCCTGAGGTTCAAGTTGCATTGCTGACGGGCGAAATCAAGTCACTCAATGAGCATCTCAAGGAACACAAGCATGATTTTCATTCACGTCGAGGACTGCTTATGAAGGTTGGCAAGCGCCGCAGTTTACTCAAATACCTTCGTTCGGTCTCAAGAGAACGTTATCAGTCTCTGATCAAAAAACTCGGTTTGAGAAGATAACAATTTGAGCACCCAATGACTGGGTGCTTCTTTTTTAGGCAGATGTGAAACAAATCTGGATTTATGATATAATGTATAATAGTGAGAGAAAATGAAAAGAGGAAAATGAGGAAAATTATGAACGGGAAAAAAATGTATGAGAAAGAATTTCATGGAAGGAAAATCATTGTAGAGACCGGCGAATTGGCGAAACAAGCCGACGGGTCAGCGTTGATCCGTTATGGTGACAGTGCTGTGTTGACCGCTGCCGTGATGGGCAAGGAACCGTCTACACTTGATTTCTTTCCTTTATTTGTCAGGTATCGTGAGAAGTTATACTCGGTCGGGAAAATCCCCGGCGGGTTTTTACGTCGTGAAGGACGCCCGAGCGAACACGAAACGTTGTCCGCCCGTGTGATTGACCGCACGCTCAGACCCTTGTTCGCAGATGGCTTCAGATATGAAGTACAGGTTATCAACACAATTTTAAGTGTTGATCCGGACAACACCCCTGAGATGTCAGCATTGTTTGGATCAAGTTTGGCACTCAAATTGGGCGGTGTTCCTTTTGAAGGTCCCGTCGCCGGTGTTATAGTCGGGCGTGTTGATGGTGAATTCATCTGTAATCCGACCACCGAGCAACTTGCTTCATCCGACCTTGAACTGACCGTCGCAGGCACGAAAGACGCCATCAACATGGTTGAAGCCGGCGCTGAGGAAATCAATGAGGACATCATGGTTGATGCACTCATGTTCGCGCATGAGAACATTCGTGCATTGATTGCATTCCAAGATGAAATCATTGCGGATGTTGCCAAAGAACGTGTTGAGGTTGAACTGAAAACAGTTCCGGATTCACTCCGAAATATCGTGAACAAACATGAAAACGGACGCATCAAGGACGCATTGTCCGTCAAAAAGAAACTTGAACGCGAAGAAACACTTGAAAACGTCGAAAGTGAAGTCATTGAAGAGTTGACGGATATTTTCATCGAACGCGGCTGGTCCCAAGA
Source organism: Bacilli bacterium (assembly GCA_018400565.1). GTDB lineage: Bacteria > Bacillota_I > Bacilli_A > Izemoplasmatales > Hujiaoplasmataceae > M55B122. Next base: position 8,894 of record JAGYMP010000183.1, read on the forward strand.
AGACCGCGAAACCGCACTTAAACAAGCAAAAACCATCTTAGAGGAAATTAAGGTTGCTGAAATAAGAAGACAAATCACACAAGATAAAATCCGTCCCGAC
>JAGYMP010000184.1 GCA_018400565.1 Bacilli bacterium
TATGAAAATGAAATGAAAGGTGGAGATGGCCGTGAATAAAGCAACGATTTATAATGTGGCTTATGCTGCTAATGTTTCGCTTGCGACCGTGTCAAGAACACTAAACAACCCTGAGAAAGTGAAACCCGAGACCAGAGAACGTGTGATGCGTGTGATCAAAGAACTTGGCTACAAACCAAACGCATTCGCACGCGGGCTTGCCAGCAAACGAAGCACCAACGTTGCGGTGATCGTGCCGGATATGTCCCGTTCGTCCGTGGCAGAGATGCTTAACGGGATCGCTGTCGAAGCCAGAAAATATGACTACTCGTTATTGATCTATGTTCTCAAAGACGAAACAAAAGATGAGGCAGAGATGTTGAAGGAAGTCGTGGCCAGTCAGGTTGACGGCATCCTGTATCTTAACGATGAAATCAACGAAGAGCAATACCGTACACTCAATGTCATCCAGGACGAGTACAAAGTTCCGATTGTGCTTGCGAACACGCTTTATCCCTTTGACAACAAATTAGTCACCGTGTGCATTGACTACTTTAAAGCATCACATGATCTCACGAAACGATTGCTTGACCGTGGCAGGAAAAATATTTATATGTTGACGACGGCAAGAAAATACATGGTAAACGATCTCAAAGAACAGGGTTATTTGAAAGCGATGAAAGAAGCGGACATCGAACCGAACATCATCCGCACGTCCGGTGATATTTCAATCAACACCGTGCATTTCAACGAATTGTTCAAAAACGTCGGTATGGAAATCGACGGGGTCATTGCTGTGCGCGATTCAATTGCCGTGTCTTTCATCAATTCGATGATCGACAAAGGCCGCAGAGTGCCCGAGGATATTGAGGTTTACGGATTCCAGAACACGAAATACGCATCGCTTTCAAGACCGAAATTGTCATGCGTGGATATTCCGATCACGGATATCGGCGCCAAAGCCATGGGTTTCCTCAAAAGGGAAATCGACGGAAATCCCGTCGATGTCAAGTTCAATGTATTGGACCATGACATCGTTGAACGGGGAACGACACAGCGATAAACCATCAAAAAATGTGAAACACGTGCCAGATGACCGATGGTCATCAGGTTGCGGGAAGATAGTTAAACAAACGGAAATGAAGCTTCAATCGATCGTCCTTTAAGAAGGGCGGTCTTTTGATAGTCATCCTTACCAAGGAGGAAACCATGAATCTTTTTCAAGAATTAACATGGCGCGGTCTGATTTATGAAACGACTGATCCCGATATCGGACAAGCATTGGAAAAAACATCCATGACGTTTTATTTGGGCGCAGACCCGACGGCGAACAGTTTACATGTCGGTCATTTGCAGGCTTACGTCTTTGCGAAACGTCTGGCCGACGCCGGACATCATCCGATTTTGGTGATCGGGGGCGGCACCGGGTTGGTCGGCGATCCGTCATTCAAGAAAAACGAACGTAAATTGCTATCCATCGAAGAATCGCTTGAAAATGCCAAAGGCATTGCTGCGCAGGCGAAACATCTTTTGCCGAAGGCCACGATCATCAATAATTACGATTGGCTTTCGACGTTGAATGCGATTG
>JAGYMP010000185.1 GCA_018400565.1 Bacilli bacterium
CGTCGCATCTTTTGTGTATACGATTTCGCTTGCCCAATACATCAGTTTCACGACCATCATCGATGTTTTGCCGCATAATGTTTTTATCTATGTGACATTGATTTTTCTTTGGTTGTTTGCTCTCGGGGTGACACTCCGCATCATTTTGAAACAGACCTATGCCTTTCATAAAAGCCATTGGATCATCATCATGTTGTTGAACCCGATTCTGGGTTTGCTGTTGTATGGGGTGTTCGCCCGTGATTTCGCAACGCGTAAATTCAGGAAAACACGACCGATGATTGCAACAAAGGCATTCCTCGGTCTTGAGGAAAAGACAGATCCCGATTTCGATAAGCATGCATTCGGATCCGTTTTTGAATACGCGCGAAAGACCACGGGACGAAGTGTGTATGACGGAGACACCCGTGTCAGGGTTTTGAACAACGGTGATGAATTTTTTCCGTGTTTGATTGAAAAATTGAAGAATGCCAAACAATCGATCATGATGGAATTTTACATCATCCGAACAGATAAAATCGGCAAACGGGTTCTTGATATCCTGAAGGAAAAGGCAGAAGACGGGTTGGATGTTTATCTGATATACGATCATTTCGGCAGCAACAAGCATCTCGACCGCTCCTATATGCACGCGCTTGAAAAAAGCGGTGTGAACATCGGTATTTTCGATCCGCAGACCATTTCAATCATCAACAGCAACATCAATTTCCGGAATCACCGGAAAGCGATTGTGATCGACGGGTGGATCGGATTCATCGGCGGAATCAATTTGGGCGATGAATACAACCATGATTCCGAAAAATTCGGATTTTGGCGTGACACACATGTTTTGGTGAGCGGGAACGGCGTGACCGGCATCCAAAACGTATTTGTCAAAGATTGGTATTATATCCACGGCGAAGTGTTGGATGTGCCTTTGGATAAAAGCTGCGAAGAACAACCCGGATTGTTCACGGTCATCGAATCCGGTCCGGATTTTGAGGATAGTCTGATTCGCGATGTTTATCTGAAGATGATCCATTCCGCCGGTCATTCGGTAAAAATCGTCACGCCCTATCTCATCATTGAACCGGAGTTGATGGTCGCCATCAAACTAGCCGTCAAAAGCGGTGTGGAGGTCACATTGCTGGTGCCGGGGAAAAGTGACTACCTGACGGTCGGGTTCGCGACACGGAGTTATTATGGGCGTTTGTTGGAGCTGGGTGTCAATATCTATGAATACGATGACACGTTCGTGCATGCGAAAATCCTCATCGTTGATGACCGGGTGGCTTCTGTCGGTTCCGTCAACATCGATCCCAGAAGTTTTCATCTCAATTTCGAGGCGACGACGATTTTTGAGAATGAGGCGGTGAAAACGCTGGTCGAAACGTACGATGATGATATGAAGAAATCAACCAAAATCGATGCTGATGCATGGAAGGAACGAAGCATTTTCACAAAACTGCTTCAGGGTATTTTCAGTTTGTTCAGCCCGATTTTTTGACAGATGAAGGAGATATTCCATGACGTTGACTGAAACACTTGTACTGATCACGATGATTATGACGGTTTTGATGGCTGCGGGCGTGTTGTATCTGGTCTTCAGGCGCAATGACGATGCGGTAGCGGGTGAATTGGAGAAGATGCGGGATTCGCTCGGCAAGCGCATGGATGCGGTAAACAAGGATCTTACCAAACAAATGTATGAGTCAATTGCGGATTTCAATGAGAAGGTCAGTGTGAAACTGGGTGAAAACGCGGAAAAAACAGGAAGAACGATTGCAGAATTCCGCATCAACGTCAATGAACAGCTGAGTCGATTCCAAGACAAGATGAATGAAGCGATGGAAAAGGATTTCAAGGCATTGGCAACATCCATTGACTCCAAAATGGCCGCAATCAACGAGAAGGTCGAAAACCGCCTCACAAAAGGATTCCGTGACACCAATGAAACATTTGTCAAAATCGCCGAACGTGTCAAGGTCATCGACACGGCTCAGAAGAAAATCGAGGAACTCTCAACGGAAATGGTCGGATTGCAAAATATTCTCTCAAGCAACCAGGAACGCGGTGCTTTCGGTGAATTCCAACTCAATCAACTTCTGTTCAGCGTGTTTGGCGAGAACAAAAAGCTTTATGATATCCAGCACACCATCAAAAAAACCAACGGCAAACAGGATTATGTCCGTGCGGATGCCGTGGTGTTCATGCCAGAACCCCACAACATGATTGCCGTCGATTCGAAATTTCCCTTCTCAACATATGCAAGGTTGTTTGAAAACAACGATTTGGACCAAGGTGAAAAAAAGAATCTCATCAGTCAATTCGGAAGAGAAGTCAAAAAACACATCACGTCCATTGCCGATAAATATATCATCGCCGGTGTCACGGCGGAATATGCATTGATGTTTGTGCCGAGCGACGGTATTTTGTCTTTTCTGCACACGCATTTGGAGAATGTGATCACATACGCACGGGAGAAATATGTCACGATCGTCTCACCCACGACCCTGATACCCCTCATGTCCTCCCTTCACACCGTGATGCTTGATTATGAGCGCAGCGCACACATGGATGATATC
>JAGYMP010000186.1 GCA_018400565.1 Bacilli bacterium
TAGGTCGCAGGTTCGATTCCTGCTTTCGGCACCATTTTAATCTTTAAGCTTCTGTTTAAATATCCGAAGAACGCACTGTCGGTGCGTTTTTCTTTTGTTACGACGAAAAGGTGTTTTCCTTGGAAGAGAAAACCAAAATGATTCTCTATGAGAATCCCATGTGGAAAGGGATCGTGCGGCTCAGTCTCCCGGTCTTTTTCGTCAATATCCTAAAAACGATCCATGATTTGGTCGACGGTGTTTTTCTCGGACAACTCGAAGACGGGACATCCCTGCAAAGCGCGGTTGCCCTTTCATGGCCCGTGTACTTCGTGTTCATGTCCTTCGGACTGGGTCTGAGCGTGGCCGGCAATGCTTTGATCGGTCAGTACATCGGCAGCCGGGATCGTTCAAACGCCCATAAATATGCGATGAATGTCGTTGTCCTTGCGTTGGTTCTCGGAGTGTCTTTCAATGTATTCATTTATTTTTCGGCACCGCTTATCTTTAACATCATGGGTGCAAAAGGCACGGATTACACCTACGCCGTGACATATATGCGCATCCGCAGTTTTGAACTCAATTTTCTGTTTTTGTCCTTTGCTTTCCAAGCCATCCGCCAATCCACGGGGGATACAATCAAACCGATGGTCATCAACGGTCTGGCGGTGGCGTTCAACATCGGTCTGACGCCGCTTTTGATCTTGGTGTTCGATCTCGGCATCGCAGGCGCGGCGCTGGCGACACTCATCGCACACGCCCTGATGACCCCGTTCATCATTTATTATCTGTTCTGGCCGAAAAACGGCATCCGGCTCGAATTCAAAAAAGAATACCTTGATGTGACAAGCATGAAAGACATCATGAAAGTCGCGATGCCGGCATCGGCCGGACAATCCATCCAGGCCATCGGTTTTGTGATTCTGAACGCGCTCATTTATTCGTTCGGCAATTCGGTGGCCGCCGCATTTTACATCGGCAACCGCATCAATATGCTTGTGATGTTCCCGGCCTTTGCGGTCGGACAGATCGTCTCGATTTATGTGGCACAAAACATCGGTGCGAAAAATGTCCCGCGGGCGAAGGAATCGATCAAAACCGGGCTTTTGATGTCAATAGCCATCATGGTCGCAAGTGTGCTCGTGATCATTCCTTTCCGAATACCGCTCGTCAATCTTTTCAACAATGACGCGGACACGATCGCTTATGCGGCTGAATATACGTTGATCTTGATTCTGGGTTTACCGCTGATGGCGGTGTTCCAGGTGTTGATGAGCACGTTCCAGGGAGCGGGCGAGACCAAATACGCTTTCGGCATGGCGGTGACACGCCTTTGGATTTTCCGCTTACCGCTTGTCCTCTTCACGATGCATCTCACCGGTTGGGGACCGAGGGGTGTGTGGTTCTCCATGCTTGCGAGCAATCTGCTCATCGTGGGTGTCGGCGGATATTTTTACAAAAAACTTACTTTTAAACCAAAAATCAGACACAAACACAAAAGGCGCGAGGTGGCCGTCTCATGAAAAAAATCGTTTTTCCCGACTATG
>JAGYMP010000187.1 GCA_018400565.1 Bacilli bacterium
AAAAACATCGGCAACATGGCCGGTCATATCGAAATGGGCGAAGGCAAGGAAGTGCTCGGAATACTTGGGCATCTCGATGTCGTTCCGGCAGGCGGAAATTGGACACACGATCCATTCGGTGCGCATATGGAAGACGGTAAAATTTTCGGACGTGGAGCCATCGATGACAAAGGGCCGACGATCGCGGCATATATTGCGATGCGTATGATCAAGGACCAAAACATCAAACTCAACAAGAAAGTGCGATTGATTTTAGGATGCGATGAAGAATCGGGTATGCGCGGAGTCACAGCTTATCTGAACGAAGAGAAAATGCCGGACATTGCTTTTGCGCCGGATGCGGAATTCCCGTTGATTTACGGTGAAAAAGGCATTTTCAGTTTTGATCTCGAAGGCGATTTCGATGATCAAATCATCGATCAATTGTCGGCCGGCGAACGGTATAACGTTGTTCCTGATGTGTGTGAAGCACGGCTGAAGAAAGATGTGCGAGATTCCTTTAAAACATTTTTGAAAGATCATGGGTATAAAGGCGAAGTTATCGACAACCGATATCTCATCTATGGTAAAAATGCGCATGCGGCATGGCCCCATCTCGGGGTCAATGCAATTTCTCTCATGGTAGAGTTTTTGCATGAACACACGGATCATCCCATGATTCGGTTCCTGCATGAACGCATCAGTTTTGACACTCTGGGTGAAAATCTCGGCATTGCCTATCACGATGATGAAATGGGCGATTTGACGCTTAACCTTGCGTTAGTGAAAGTGACACAAAACCATGCGAAACTCGGTTTCAATATCCGCTATCCCAAGGGATTGCCCTTTGAAGACAAGGCGGGCATCATCCGCGGACAAGCAAAAAAATATGGGTTGGATTATAAACCATTGCGAAATTCTCCTCCCCATTATATCTCTCCGGATGATCCGCTCGTCAAGACATTGCACAATGCCTATGTCACTTACACGGATGACATAGAACATGATATCATCACAATCGGTGGCGGGACCTATGCACGGGCTCTCAAAAAAGCCGTCGCATTCGGCCCGAATTTTCCCGGCAATGTTGATTTGGCCCATCAGGCCGACGAACACATTGTCATTGACGAGATGTTGACGGCAGCCGCGATTTATGCCAAAAGCATCGTCGATCTCGCCGGGGAGTCATGATTCATGCGCTTAAGAAATATCAAGGGCGCAAAGAAAAAACTTCGTGATAATCCCGATTATGTCGTGTCGGATCCCGTATCAAAACAAGGCAAATGGCATGATGTGTTCGGCAACAACCATCCAATCCATCTTGAAATCGGCTGCGGGAAAGGACAATTCATCGTCGCCATGGCGAACGATTATCCCGATGTGAACTTCTTGGCGCTTGAAAAATATGATTCGGTGCTTTTAAGAGTTCTTGAAAAACAATCGGAAGAAAAACTACCCAATCTTAAGTTGATTCGCGCGGATGCGCGTCATATCACTTCTTTTTTCACAAATGACGAAATTGACGGTGTTTATTTGAATTTCTCCGATCCCTGGCCGAAACGGCGCCATGCGAAACGCCGCCTGACGCACATGCGGTTTTTGAAACGATATTATAAAATCATGAAAAACGGCAGCTTCATCCGGCAACGCACCGATCAATTTCCGCTTTTTGAGTTTTCAATCAATCAATTCATCCGCTGTATCTGGCTTGAGATCGATGCGTTGTCACTTGACTTGCACCGGGACAAAGATATCAATCATACCACAGAATTTGAAGATAGATTCATACAAGAGGACAAACGCATCTTTTTTGCGTCCCTGACAATCAAAAAAGGAGACGACCCACATGAAAAAAATCTATAAGGACTTGGTTGAATTACCCGGAGTGTCGGGTCATGAACGCTTTGTCGGAAAGTATGTGAAACAATTCTTAAATGACCATGCCGAACAGATATTCCAAGATAAGATCGGTTCGATTTTCGGTGGTGTCAACCTTGACGAAGACGGACCGACGGTGATGATTGCCGGTCACATGGATGAAGTCGGCGCGATGGTCACGGAAATCACGGATAAAGGCATGATAAAAATGATTCCGATCGGCGGCATCAATCCACCGGTCATGTTAAGTCAAAACATGAATGTGGTTTTGGATGACAATACATTTGTTCCGGGTGTCATCGGCGCAAAGCCACCGCATCTGTTACGTGACAAATCAAACAAACAGATCAGTGATTTCAAAGATCTTATGCTGGATGTCGGCGCCGATTCAAAAGAACACGCCCGTGACATGGGCATAAAGATCGGTCAGCAAATCGTCTTTGACAACACATATCGCGAAACATCGGATAAAAAGAAAATTTTTTCGAAAGCATGGGACAATCGTTTCGGAACCGCCATGGCGCTTGATGTGTTGGAAGACTTGAAGGATGAAGATCTTCCCTGCAGGTTCATCGCCGGCGGCAATGTTCAAGAAGAAGTCGGTCTGCGCGGAGCCAAGACATCAGCCCATCTCATCAAACCGGATTTTTTCATTGCGGTGGATTGTTCACCGTGTGCCGATGCGTTTGAGGATTCTGATGTCGGCGGCAGTCTCGGCAAGGGATTCTTGGTGCGTTTTTACGACCCGCGGGCGATCATGCATCAAGGCATGAAAAAATTTGTCATCGAAACAGCGGAAACAAACGATATACCTTATCAGTATTATAAATCGCTGGGCGGCACAGATGCCGCCAGAGTTCAACTCTCAGGTTCGGGGGTGCTTTCATGTACGATTGGCATGCCGGCCCGTTACATCCACTCATCGACTTCGATGATTCACAAAGATGATTATCAAGCGGTGAAGAGACAACTCATCGCGATGTTGAAAACGTTGGATTGGAAAATGATTGACACCATCAAAGCGAATGTCTGATTCGTTTTAAAATAAAGAACACGCTTATGGGACCACAGCAGTGGCCTGGAAAGGATGATTATTGTGTTTGCAAAAAAAGAAAAGAAAACGAACAAAGAACAGACCCGCGAAATGACTTTGCTCGCGATGTTTATCGCGATCATCTTGCTCATGGTTTTTGTGCCGTATCTGGGTTTTATCCAGATCGGAGCATTACCGTCAGTTACCCTGATTCACATTCCCGTGTTGATCGGGGCCGTCGTGCTGGGACGAAAGGCCGGTGTCATTCTTGGTTTAACCTTTGGCATCGGATCGATGTTACGGGCATTTTACTCACCGGGAATGGATTATCTGTTCATCTTCCCCTGGGTGTCCGTCCTGCCGAGATTCATCTTCGGCTTGCTTGCATATGATGCCTACAGACTGGCCAGAAGATTGGTGAACAAACGCTTTGCCGCCCTCGTGCTTTCGTTTGCAGTGATGACGCTCTTACACACATTGATGGTATTACCGCTCTTTTTCAGTACGTTCCCGATCGCATTCAACAATGA
>JAGYMP010000188.1 GCA_018400565.1 Bacilli bacterium
AATCATCGACATCAAACACGGAGGAATTGAAAAATACGGCATTGACTGCACGTATCTCGGCACATCGGTCCCCGTCGCAAAACTCGTCGATGCCGCGATGGAAATCAATGCGGATGCCATTCTTATCTCAACCATCATTTCCCACGACGGCATCCATTATAAGAACATGCAAAAAATCCATGATTACGCAACCGAAAAAGGTATCCGCGATTCGTGTGTCATGATAGCGGGCGGCACACAGGTCACACCCGCAATCGCCAAAAAACATGGCATGGACATGGGCTTCTCACGCGGAACAAAAGGCCGCGATGTCGCTTCATACCTTGTGAAAGAACTGAAAAAAAGACATGAACATTGATGCATTGGTCTTTGAGATCGGATCGACGACGACCATGGCCAATGCCTTTGATAAGCTTGATACCCACCCGGTTTTTTTGGGTCAGGGCATGGCAAAAACCACAGTTGAAAACGGTGATGTCGCCGTTGGGCTGCATCAGGCAATAAAGGCCGTTAAAAAGAAACTCGGCGTGAATGTTTTGGACGCAAAAAAAACATACGCGACCTCGAGCGCCGCAGGCGGTCTTAAAATGAGCGTCCATGGTCTTGTTTATGACATGACGGTCAAAGCCGCAAAGGAAGCGGCTCTCGGAGCCGGCGCAAACCTCAGGATGATTACGGCGGGGTTGCTTGATGAGGATCAACTGAAAACGCTCAGTTCTTCAACCATCAACATCATCATGATTGCCGGGGGTGTCGATTACGGGGAGAGGAAAACGACCTTAAGAAACGCTGAATCAATTGCTGCACTTCAGTTGGATATTCCCGTCATCTATGCCGGAAACATCGAAAACCAAAAAGCCATCCAACGGATTTTCGAAAAGAACAATCAATCCGATCATTTATTCATCACGAACAATGTCTATCCCAAAATAGACGTATTGGATGTCTCAGAAGCCAGAACCATCATCCAGGCTGTGTTCGAAAAACATATTGTGAGAGCGCCCGGCATGGAAAAAGTCCGTGACATTGTCTCAGAAACAATTATCCCAACCCCCGGTGCCGTGATGGAAGCGACAAAAATCCTTTATGGTGTGTATGGCGATCTTATCACATTAGACATCGGCGGCGCGACGACAGATGTCCATTCCGTCACTGCGGGAAACAAAAAGATCCAGGATATGTTGCTGGCGCCCGAACCTTTCGAAAAACGAACGGTCGAAGGGGATTTGGGTGTCTTTGTGAACAAAGACAATATCGTGGATCTTTGGACAAAACACCGCCTTACACAAACCTTGGAATGGACAGCCGCTTCTTTGGAATCAACATTGGATGACTATAAGGAAATCCCCGATTCGAGGCAAATACCCCTGGTGAGAAAACTTGCGGTCATGGCGCTCAAAATTGCCGTTGAACGCCACGCCGGAACTTACACATCGTTGTTCGGACCCACAGGCAGAACGACCTATGCGGAAGGTAAGGACCTGACGGAAATCAATGTTGCCGTCGGCACGGGCGGTGTGCTCTCCCGGCTTGAAAACAGCGAATCAATCATCAAAGAGGCATTTGACGGGATTGCAAAAGACCGTTTAATTCCCGCAAAAACCATTCGATTCCTTGTGGACCATGATTACATCATGGCATCCGCCGGTGTCCTTTATAAAGATCATCCCAATGCCGCACAACCACTTTTGCTTCAAAGTCTTGCCCGGAGGTGAGTCATGTATCCCAATATTA
>JAGYMP010000189.1 GCA_018400565.1 Bacilli bacterium
CGGGAGGGATCGGTTTGAAAAGCATTCGTCATCATGACACGGACAAAGGCAGACTTTACTTGATCCCGACACCGATCGGCAATCTCGATGACATAACCTTTCGTGCCGTCAAGATGCTTAAAACGGTGGATGCTCTCTATGCGGAGGACACACGCGTTTCCGGAAGACTTCTCAAACATTTTGACATCGACCGGTCGCTCATTTCCCTTCATGAACATAACGAAGGGGAACGAAAAAACGAGATTCTGCGTTTGCTGGACGACGGAAAACATGCAGGCATCATCAGCGATGCGGGGACCCCGCTTTTATCCGACCCTGGTTTTGTGATTGCCAAAGCGGCGATCGACGACGATCACGCGGTCATTGCCTTACCGGGTGCGAATGCAGTGACGCCGGCTTTGTCGATGTCCGGTCTCCCGCCTTATCCATACATGTTCACCGGGTTTCTCCCGGCAAAACAAAAAGCAAGGGAAAGAACACTCAGAAACCTGCGTCACGTCCGTGCGACACTTGTGTTTTATGAATCGCCGCACAAAATGCAAAAAACACTCGGTGATTTGGAGACTGTTCTTGGGAACCGTGAAGCTTCGATGATCAGAGAAATCTCCAAGTGGTATGAGGAATCAATCCACGGCGATTTGCAATCGTTGCAGAAATATGATAATTTCAGAGGGGAATTCGTGCTTGTCGTCGCCGGGGCGTCAAAAACCAAAGACACCGTTGACGTCGATGTCGTGAAACAAGTCGATTATTTCATCGCATCCGGTGACAGGAAAACCGCGGCGATGAAGAAGGTTGCCGAGATGACCGGCATTCCAAAGAATAAAATCTATAAAACATACATTGAGAAGAAATTGAAGTAATTCTTTATGGAAGGGATGGTAACCATGCGTATATTGTGTTTGTTATCGGAAGGGTTTGAGGATTTGGAAGCCGTCGGCACAGTTGCACTTTTGCGCAGAGCGGGACTCAGTGTTGATTACGCCTCGGTTTACGGAGACAACCGCAAAGCCTTAGAAGGATCATACGGAACGATGGTTATGCCCGACCGGAGAATGGAATCAATCGATATCGATGATTATGACGGGTTGTTTGTTCCGGGCGGGCCCCACGCAAAAAACCTGAGGGATGATGAGAACGTCCTTTCATTGGTCCGGAGATTTCATGAAGCAAACAAATGGATGGCCGCCATTTGTGCCGCCCCTTCGGTTTTTGGCCGGGCAGGTATCATGGACGGTGTCCGTTACATTTCCTTTCCCGGGACCGAATCGTATCTCCCCCATGCAAAACGAATGCCGGATTCAGTCGTCTGTGACGGGAAGGTCATCACGGGCAAGGGCGCGGGCGTTGTCATTGAGTTTGCGCTTGCGATCATCGAAGCGTTGCTTGGGAAAGACAAAGCGGGCGATGTCAAACATCGCATTCAATATATGAAAGACGAGGAGAAATAATCATGGACAACAACCAGAAAACGTTTTACATCACGACACCGATTTACTATCCGAGCGGAAAGTTTCATATCGGTTCCGCTTATACCACCTGTTTGTGTGACACGCTGAAGCGCTACAAAAAGCTTCAGGGATATGACACCTTTTTTCTGACCGGCAATGACGAACACGGTCTCAAGATTCAAGAGTCAGCAAAAGCTGCCGGAAGAACACCGCAGGAACATGTCGATTACATCGCGGAGCTTGCCCAGGATCTTTGGGATGAACTCGCGATAGATCACGATGATTTTATCCGGACAACCGAAAAAAGGCATGAGAGGGTCGTTGAGGATATTTTTGAGCGACTGCTTGAACAAGACGACATTTATCTCGGTGAATACTCCGGTCATTACTGCATGCACTGTGAGGCCTATTTCACGGAATCACAATTGATGGAAGGGAACCTTTGCCCCGATTGTGGTCGCGAGACAAAAATCGTCAAAGAAGAGACATACTTCCTGCGCTTATCGAAATATGCGGATAAATTGCTCGCTTTCATTGAGGAGAACCCTGATTTCATTGTGCCCGAAACACGGAAAAATGAAGTGGTCAGTTTTCTGCAATCCGGTTTGGATGATTTGTCGGTTTCGAGAACATCCTTTGACTGGGGCGTGAAGGTCAAAAGCGATCCGAAGCATGTGATCTATGTGTGGATCGATGCGCTCAGCAATTACATCAGTGCTTTGGGATATGATTCGGGCGATGATTCGAAATTCAAGAAATATTGGATGGACGGCGATGAGATCGTCCATGTCGTCGGCAAGGACATCCTCAGGTTCCATGCCATTTATTGGCCGATTCTGCTGATGACCCTCGACATCCCCGTCAATTTCCGTCTTCTGGTGCATGGCTGGTACATGATGAAAGAAGGAAAAATCTCCAAATCAAAAGGGAATGTCATCTATCCCGAACAACTGACCGAACGCTACGGCCTCGATCCGTTCCGTTATTACATCGTGCGTGAACTGCCCTTCGGAAACGACGGTGTGTTCACGCCTGAGGATTACGTATCAAGAATCAACAACGATCTTGTCAACGATCTCGGGAATCTCGTCAGCCGGACCATCAGCATGGTCAACAAATATTTT
>JAGYMP010000190.1 GCA_018400565.1 Bacilli bacterium
GGCATTGAAGACATGCTTATCAACAATACGCTAAGCGAGCCATTAAAAGGATTTTTCGGTGAAGTCAAACAAAAGCCGAGACGCATCAAAAATTACCCGATTACGTTGATTGATGATAAAATCAACTTGGATCAATTGCGTGCGATCCATAATGCGCTCAAATACCCACTTACTTATGTGCAAGGGCCGCCCGGAACCGGAAAAACCGTCACGATTTTGAATACCGTGATTTCTGCTTTCTTTAATGAGAAGACCGTATTGGTCAGTTCATATAACAACCATCCCGTCGATGGCGTTTATGAGAAACTGAGAAATCTCAAATATAAAACATATCCCATTCTTTTCCCGGCCCTCCGGCTCGGAAACCAAACATGTGTCATGGCCATGTTGGATGAAATCAAGACGATGTATGAAACAGCCATGAAACTCGATGTTTATGATGATTATTTGATTAAGAACAAAAAATTCAAAGAAACCCATTTAGAAAAATTATCCAAATTATTGGCAGACTATGAAGAGCGTACCGATTTGTTGGAACGCAAACGAACATTGCATGAACTTTTGGACAATCTTCCCTATAAACTGTCCGTCGATGTCCAGTCAAAACAGTTGGAAACGATTGAAAAAAGATTAAATGACATTGGCGACGTCCACGACGAAGATGCGATGGCATTGCTGGATTCAGATTACGAAGAATTCATGATGTATCTTAATTTCACATCAATCAAATTTATCCAGCGATTGTCAGAGCCAAAATACAAACCATTGCTTGAAATCATCTATGATGAGGATGAACAAAACAAAGCGAAACGGTTCAACAAGTACATTGCCGACGATGCTAATTTCAAACAGCTCTTGCGCGTTTTTCCTGTTATTATCACCACGAACATCTCAGCCATGCACTTGGGAAGCCCAAAACCGTATTTCGATTTAGCGATCATGGACGAATCCAGCCAATGTGATTTATCGACGGCACTGTTGCCAATCATTCGCGGCGTGAACCTTCTTTTGGTTGGCGATCCACAACAACTGCGTCCCGTGATCACATTGGATCCGACAATCAATGAGAAACTGATGAAGAAATATGAAATCGAT
>JAGYMP010000191.1 GCA_018400565.1 Bacilli bacterium
CTCGAGGAAGTCTTCACACCGATGGGCGTGATTTACAACCAGATCGGCAAAGATCTGTCCGATGTCAACGATGTCATCGGCACGGGTGGCGTCATCATCAATGCCAGCGACCAACAGGGGATTTTATCGAAACTGACCAATGTGCTTCACAATGAAAAGGAATTGCGTCCGCTTCATCCCGAGTATAAAGTCGACCAAAATTATATATTGGCGGCCATGGGCCTTTTGGGTGAGAAAGAACCGAAGGCGGCACTTAAGATCATGAAACGATCCATCAAAACCATCTCAGCTGAAAAGAAGGGAAAACATGGAACTGAAGAACAAGAAACTTCCGATCGACACGTTCATGGAAGAACGGGAACAAGTGCTGGCCGGGTGGAAAACCGGGCGCGATCCGGGACTTGATTTTGACAAAGCCGTCGATTATTTGAAACGGGTGCCGGATGAGAAACATTTCGCAAAACAACTCGGCATCGCAAAACGAAGAGGCTTGACGACCGTCCAGCCCCGGGCCGGCGTCCCTGTGCTGGAAGACCACATCACGCTGCTCAATCATTTGTATGATTCGGGGGCGGACTTTCTGCCGTCGACGATTGACAGTTACACAAGACAAAACCGTTATCTGGAAGCCCAGAAGGGGCTGGAGGAAAGCCAATCGATCAAACGCTCTCTCTTGAACGGTTTTCCCGCGGTGAACCACGGCGTACCCGGTTGCAAACAGGTGCTTGAAAACGTGAAAGGGCCCGTCCAGGCCCGTCACGGCACACCGGACGGGAGATTGTTGTCCGAGATCATCCATGCCTCCGGATGGACATCCAACGAAGGCGGCGGGATCTCTTATAACATCCCTTATGCGAAAAGCGTGCCGCTTGATGTCACCATCCGGCATTGGCAGTATTGTGACCGACTCGTCGGTTTCTATGAAGAACAGGGCATCACGATCAACAGAGAACCGTTCGGACCTTTGACGGGGACACTCGTTCCCCCGTCGATTTCAAATCTCATCATGATCGTGGAAGGTTTGTTGGCGGCCGAGCAGGGTGTGAAAAACATCACCCTCGGCTATGGCATGGGCGGCAACATCATCCAGGACATCGCCGCCATCCGTTCGCTTACCGAACAAGCGGAACATTACATGAAAAAATACGGGTATGATGATGTGACACTGACCACCGTTTTCCATCAATGGATGGGCGG
>JAGYMP010000192.1 GCA_018400565.1 Bacilli bacterium
CTTATAGGTGCCCAGGAACTGAAAATCAGGAAGACGAATGAAGGCAACATCACTAAAGACACTTGCCAGTGAAATTTCCCCTAAAAGGATGGCCGTAACATAACCGACGAGGATGGCAATGATAAAGGGAATGATTTTTATAAACCCTTTGGCGAATGAACTGATGATAACGACCACCGAGAAGGTGATGGTTGCGATGATGAGGGCTATGACGTTTGTTGGTTCACCCAAACCGGCATAACCGATGGCGATGGGTGCAAGGGAGAGACCGATTGTGATGATGACGGGACCGACGACGACAGGCGGCAATAATTTTTGAATCCATTGTGTGCCAAAAAAATAGATGATGAGGGCAACGACGAGATAAACCAAACCGACCAACATGAGACCCACGAAAGCAGAGGAAAACCCGTTTTGGCTACCTGCGAGTGCGATCGCCGAAATATAAGCGAAGCTGGATCCCAAATAAACCGGTACTTTTGCCTTTGTCACAGCGATGTAGATCAAGGTTCCCACACCGCTTGCGATCAGGGCTACCCCGTGATCGAGCCCGGTGAGAATCGGCACCAAAATCGTGGCGCCGAACATGGCGAAAAGATGTTGGATGCTAAGCACAATCCATCGCAGCGTGGATTCAGGTCGTTCATTAACGTCAATAATCAGTGGTTTGTTCATGTGATTCGCTCCTTTTTGTGATGTGATTTAAAAAAGTTCAAAAGAAAAGGGACAACGTGAATTGTCCCTTTGGATGATTAAACAATGCCGAAAATGAAAGAAAGAATGAAAATGATTGCAAGTCCGTACATGACCGGATTTACTTCTTTGTATCGTTTGGTGGCGATCATGGCGATTGGATAGAAAATGAAACCGACTGCAATGCCGGTGGCAATGGAATAAGTCAGAACCATCATGATGATCGTCAAGAACGCGGGAATGAGATAAGCCGGATCATCCCAGTCAATATCTTTGAGTTGCCGGATCATAAGAGCGCCGACCAACACGAGTGCCATGGCAGTAACCGGGGAATATATGATGGGATCGCCGAAATTATTGACACCGACGACAACACCGTTGACGACGCTCAAAAGCGGATAGATGATGAGCGAAAGCAAGAATAAGACAGCCACAGTGACTGCAGTAAGCCCGGTACGTGCACCTTGCTCGATTCCCGTGGCGGATTCGATGTAAGAAGTGACACTGGATGTTCCAAAAATAGAGCCTGTGATGGTGCCTACACTGTCAGCGATCAAAGCTTTGTCAGAATCCACGAGTTCACCGTTTTCATCAATCAGATTCGCTTGCGTTCCCACGGCCATGATCGTCCCTGATGTGTCAAAGAAGTCGACAAACAGCAATGTGAAGATAATGCCAAACACCTGGGGATGTCTGAACAATTCCGGGAATCCGGTGAATGCCTGCCCGAACGTGGCTTTAACACCGGAGAAAAGACCGGGTAAACTCTCCGATGAATAAGACGGCATCAAGTCGATGCCAAACGCATTCAGCAACAATCCCAAAACAGCTGTGGCGATAATCGCGATGATCAAAGCGAATTTGATTTTGAGCGCAAACAAAATAAAAACCAAGACGATACCGAAAATACCGAGCAAGACGGTCGGATGTTCCAAATCACCGAGAGAGACCAATGTGTTGGGATCACCGATGATGATGCCGGCGTTTTGGAGGCCGATGAACGTGATGAAGAAACCGATACCGGCGCCAACGGCATACTTCAATGCGTTTGGAATCGCATTGATGACCAGACGGCGCAATCCGGTCAAAGACACAATCAAAAATAAAACGCCTGCCACCAATACCGCCGTCAACGAAGCCTGCCAGGACAGACCGTAATTGAAGACAAGTGTATAGGTGAAGAAGGCGTTCAGCCCCATTCCCGGGGCGAGGGCGACGGGATAGTTCGCGAACAATCCCATCACGATTGAAGCGATGGCTGCTGAGACAGCGGTGGCAAAAAAGATACCGCCGAACGGGATCCCCGTTTTCTCAAGCATGCTTGAGTTGACCGGTAAAATGTAAGCCATGGCCAGGAATGTGGTTAATCCCGCGAGCAACTCAACTTTCACGGACGACTTTCGTTCGTCCAGATGAAAAAAAGAACGTAAAAAATCCATAAAAAAAATCCTCCCTTTGTGTTTTTGGTTGTATCATACACAAAAAAACGGAGAATTCTCCCACATGATTATCGTGCGTATCATAGTCCCGAAGTTTACGGCCCGGGGTAGAGACAATTGAACCTTATTTTCAATCATATATGATACAACCT
>JAGYMP010000193.1 GCA_018400565.1 Bacilli bacterium
GGGTTTGTCCGGCAAACCGATCCATGTGATGGATGCCGATTTCACGATGACTCTCATCTATGCGACCGTGGGCATCGGAGCCGCGTTGATTGCCATGTCGATTGCCATTAATGTGTTTTTGAATTATAAGAAAAAACGCTACGGCGAGATGATTTTTTCACACAACGGCATCGCCGGTTTGTCGTTTTATTTGTTTGTGCTGGTCGGTGCGGCACTGACGATGCTTTTGGGCATCAGCTTTTTCAATCCGCTGACCATCGGATTTTTTATTGCGATCCCGCTGGTGATGATTTTCTTCAAGGAACCGTTCGAGCGGCTGATTGCCCATGAAAAACCGTTTCCCGCAGGATTCGGCGGATTCTTTGCCGAAGGGTTCTTTGAGTTGTTTGAGGTTTTGTTGTCCTACCTGACAAACACGATGTCTTTTCTCCGTGTCGGCGGATTCGTGCTGGCACATGCCGGTATGATGCTTGTCGTTTTCAGTCTGATGGAAATGAGCGGCGGCGTCGTGGGCACGACGATCATCTTTGTTTTCGGTAACCTTTTCGTCATGGCACTCGAAGGATTGATTGTCGGAATTCAGGTGTTGAGGCTTGAGTTTTATGAGATGTTTTCCCGTTATTACGAAGGAGACGGGATTAAATTTGAGACGTTTTAATAAGATAAACAGATATGGGAGGAAATGAACAATGTTGGAAATTCTGAAATATGCTTTACCCATGATTATGGTGGCTTTGATCGTATGGCCGCTCTACAAGGTTTTTGCGGGACGTGCGGACAAGAAGAGTGCGAAACGAAGGATATATGTCCATGTGGCGATGTTCTTCGGACTTATCGCGTTCGTGTTTTTGTATGCGCTCGGTTCAAAGACGATTTTTGCGCAGGAAACGGACGCTGCTGAATCAATCGTCGGCACGCTTGCCCAGGGACTCGGTTTCATCAGCGCCGCACTCGCCACGGGCATGAGTGCGCTCGGGGCCGGGATTGCCGTTGCGGCTGCCGCACCCGCAGCCATCGGTGCGATTTCCGAGAATGAGAAAAACTTCGGTAAGGCGATGATTTTCGTCGCACTCGGTGAAGGTGTCGCGATTTACGG
>JAGYMP010000194.1 GCA_018400565.1 Bacilli bacterium
TTTACCCGAAACCAAAATATTCGCATACCGTTTCCCGGTCCACATCTCCGGCCATATCATGTGATCCTCAGGAACACCGAGTTTTTCGATAACTTTCGCATGGTATTCACTCTGGACTTTGACGTAAATCTCCTTGATGCCGAGATCCTTCAAAATCAATGTGGTCAAAATGGAGTTGTCGACGTTCTCTCCCGTTGAGACAATCACGGTGTCATAGTTGGTGATGCCTATTTCCTTGAGTGCTTCAACATCCGTTGCATCTAGCGATACGGCGTTGGACACAATTTTTGCGATCTTCTCAATTTTTTCATAACTCTTGTCTATAACGAGCACATCGGCACTGAGTTTCACCAATTCTTCGGTGAGTGCTTCACCAAAACGCCCCATTCCGATAACCGCAAAGGATTTTTTTACCATGATATGCCTCCTCCAAACATCTACAACCATTATACAATGTTTTATTTAAAAGTCAACACGAAAGCAAGGATGATGGTTTTCCCAAATTTTTTCCTTCCAAAAGCGGTGTTTTTTTAGTATAATGGCTTTGACGGACAATAAGGAGAGAGACCATGGATAACCACGATAAGTACAATGATCTTTTCATCGACAACCCCGCAAAGCCCATTCAACAAAAACAACCCGATGACTATGAACGCGACCCGGAGCGAAACAAACATAATCTTACCCTTTTGTTTGTGTATCTCGGTGTGATGATGCTTATCATTATATTGAGTCAGCTCTTCTTTGGCATGCTCTATCCGGATTTACAGACAAAAACCCAAAACATTCAAGTTGCCGAGAATTTCACATTTGACGTCGGTGAATATGATGATACCCAGCTCGGCTATCCCGTGAGTATTCGTGGTTCTGTCATAAATGGCAACACGGAGGAAGTCCCGACAATCAGCGTCGATATCCTTCTGATTGGTGAAGACGAATCCACAATCACCTCGTTCACGTTGGAAAAATATGATGTTCAGGCAAACCAAACAGTATCCTTCGACGAAACCATTTACACATCGGAAGAACCTGCGAACATGGAGGCAAGCCTCTATGTGGATGCCGATCCGAACTTCTATGTTATCATTAATACGCTTCAGTTTGCCATAACGGCTGCCCTGTTTGTCATCATTGACAAAAAGGCATTCAAAATGGATTGGAAACGATTCCGAAAAGCACGCGGTATGGCAGGGCAAATCGTTATCGGCATGGTGATGGTGTATGCTGTGGGCATCATCGCACAATACATTTTATACTTCCTCGGTGTGTCAGGAACATCCCAAAATGAAATGCAAATCGCGAACATGTTCCAAAAAGATCCGCTTAACCTCACACTGTTGTTCTTGACACTGTGTGTTTTCACACCGATCGTCGAAGAGATCGTATACCGAAAAGTGCTTTATGGTTTTTTGAGTGATAAGTTCGGAACGATTGCGGCAATCGCCGGATCGGGGTTAATCTTCGGTTTGATGCATGTGATCACACAAGGCGACCTCATCCAATCCATTCCTTATGTGTTCATGGGATCGGTGTTTGGCTATATTTACTACCGCGCAAGACAAAACATTTTTGTTGTGGTCGGTGTTCACTTTTTGAATAACCTCATCTCTTATGTCGGATACTTGATTTTGATCTTATCGATATAACCCTATAGTCAATGATGTTTCCATAAAAAAAACCGGTTGGCGGACCAACCGGTTTTTTTATTTGTTATCTAACTGCCTCTTTCAGAACTTTTCCTGCTTTGAAGGTCGGAGCATTCATTGCGGGAATCTGAATCTTTTCGCCAGTTCTGGGATCATGGCCGACACGGGCTTTTCTTCTTTTTACGTCGAAAGTCCCAAAGCCGGTCAAAACGACTTTTTCCTTTTGGACCAAGGATTCCTGAATGGCAACAATCGTGGAATTCAACGCTTTTTCAGCGTCCTTCTTGGTAAGATCTGAAAGTTCGGCGATACGAGAAACGAGTTCTGATTTGTTCATAGTTTAATTCCTCCTATTATTTTGTTATTTTCATTATAAATTGAATTTATGAAGATTTCAAGCCCTTTTGTGAAAAAAAAGGGTTTTTTTTCGTAAATTCAGGGCTTTATGACCTTTTTCGCAAAATCATCCTTATCGGTGTGCCGTTTAAATCGAAAACAGCACGTATACGATTTTCCAAATAACGTTTATAAGAGAAATGCATGCAGTTCGCGTCATTGACGAAAAACACGAACGTCGGGGGCTTTCTTGAGACCTGTGTGGCATAGTAAACCTTGACACGTTTGCCCTTGTGGTCTTTGGGAGGGTTGAGCAACATCGCATCCCGAATCGTGTCATTCAATACACCAGTCGGTATGCGTTTGTCGTAATTATCGAAGGCATATGCTATTGTCATGAACAATTCTTCGATATTTTTACCGGTTTTTGATGAGACAAAAACAATCGGTGCGTATGGGATGAATTTAAAGGCGGTCCTTAATTCTGTTGTCCATGCTTTCTTGTCCATCTTTGTCTCTTTGAGACGATCTGTTTTATTGACGACCAAAACAATGGCTTTGTTCGCATCAAGTGCAAAACCGGCGATATGCTTGTCCTGAGCCCTTATGCCTTCGATGGGATCGATCATCACCAGACACACATCACTTCGTTCAATGGCCTGCATTGCACGGAGATAGCTGTATTTATCGAGAGACTCATAAACTTTCCCTCTTTTTTTTAGACCCGCGGTGTCGATGATGACATATTTTTGTTCACCGCGTACAAACGGCGTGTCGATGGCATCGGTCGTCGTACCGCCTTGCTCGGATACCAACACACGTTTTGTTCCCAAAATGGTGTTTGTCAGTGAGGATTTCCCCACATTCTGCTGACCGATGACAGAAAAACGGATGGTATCTTCATCATAGGGTTCGCTTGTTGGCTCCGGCAGTTTTTCGATGACTGCATCCAGTAAATCACCCATGCCGATGCCGTGAATACCTGAGACGGGGATAATTTTTTCCACTCCGAGTTCATAAAATTCATAGAGATTGTCACGGATTTGTTCACGATCATATTTGTTGACGGCGACAATCACGGGTTTACCGGAACGAATCAAATGGAGCATCACGTTACGGTCCTCATGGGTTATACCGGTGATCAGATCGGTCACAAACACGATGACGTCGCTTTCTTCGATGGCGATTTCAGCTTGTGCCTTTATTTCCGACAAAAAAGGTGCATCGTCGAGTGCGATGCCCCCTGTGTCTATGATTGTGAATTCCTGTGAAAGCCATGTTGCCTTTCCATAAATGCGGTCCCGGGTGACACCCGGAACATCGTCGGTGATGGCTTTTCGTTCACCGGCGATTCGGTTGAATATCGTCGATTTGCCGACATTCGGTCGGCCGACGATCGCGACGGTCGGTAACATCACATCACGCCCTCACGTTTTATTTTTTGAAATCCTCAAACAAGTCTGCCAGAGACTGACTGGCTGAGACGTTTTTGTTGAGTTCTTTTTCAAAAGCTTTGCGGTTTTTCTTCTCTTCGACGTCTTTGAGGGAAACAATCAATTTCCATTGTTTGGGATTGAATTGCTTGACTTCGACGGTCAAAATGTCGTCAACAGACAATACGTCTTCGACTTTATCGATGTGATCTTTCGAAATTTCACCGATGGGAAGGAAACCTTCGACTTCTTCAACCTCAATGACCGCACCTTTTTCTTTGATGTCTTTCACGGTTGCGGACACGAATTCGCCGCGTTTAATCTTGAGATCGGCCCATGGGTTATACTCGAGATGTTTTTTTGACAGGGTGAATTGTTTTTTATCCTCGTTGATCGATGTGATCTCGACCTCAAGTTCATCGCCCTCTTCGACACGTCCGGCGAGATTGTCATTGGGATTCCAGGAATAATCGTAACGGTTTAAGAGTCCGACGACGTCCGGTTCGACTTCCATCAGCATGCCATAACCCATTTTCTTGACCACTTTGGCGTTAACTTTGTCGCCAACTTTGTGGTTTTTGAGAAATTTCTCCCATGGGCTTTCCTTGAGCGCTTTGATTGAAAGCGAAATGCGTTTGCCTTTGATCTTGATGATCTTGACTTCGACTTCGTCGCCGACACTCAAAACATCTTCGGTCTTGTCAACATGATGATGCGACAATTCGCTGATGTGCACCAAACCTTCGGCATTTTCGGTCACACGGACGAACGCACCGAATTTAACGGTGTTGGTGACGGTACCCTTGATGACTTGACCAACCTCGAGTTGGTCGATTTCCTCTTGTTCCTTAGCTTTTGCTTCGTCATATTCAATGGTTTTGCGATTGGCGATGTATTTGGTGCGTCTTCTTTCTTTGCGCACATCGATGATTCTCACTTTGATTTCTTTGCCGACGAGTTCTTTTTTCTCATCGTCGGAAATCCGTCCGAGTGTGATCAACGAATCGGGCAAGAACAACTCAATCGTATGATAATCAAGCAACAGTCCGCCTTTGACAGCCCTTTTCACGCGGGCAATCACATCGGCGTCAACTTCTAAGTCATCGCGATATTGTTCGCGAATCTTGTTTTTCTCAATTTCAATCCTGGACAACAATAAAACGTTGTCGTCGTCTCCGTGCGATATTTTGGTAACTTTTGCTTCTATCTCATCACCGACGCTAAAGACTTCGGTGGCGTCTTCGACTTTGTCCAGTGTCAAATGTTCTTTGAAGATCGTGCCTTCGAACATATACCCGACATCGACCAATACCTCCTCTTTGTCTACTTTGACGACAGTTCCTTTGATGATGTCGCCAACCTTTGGAATATTAACTTCCATGTTCTTCACTCTCCTTGGTGTTTATTACATTGATAAATAAATCATAAATGGTGCTGGCCACCGAGTCCATGTCCAAATTGGACGTGTCCAAATAGATGGCATCTTCCGCTTTTTTTAGCGGATTATATTTTCGTGATGAGTCGATGCCGTCGCGTCTCGCAATTTCTTTTTTTAACTGCTCAAGATCGCTTTCAATACCCATCGACACATTTTCTTGATGTCTTCGTTTAGCCCGTTCCTCAACGGAAGCGGTCAGAAATATTTTTAAATCGGCATCGGGTAACACAACGGTTCCGATGTCGCGGCCATCCATGACAACATCATGGTTTTCGGCCATTTGTTGCTGCAATTCGACAAGCTTGTTGCGGACGGGAATATGGCTTGCGACAATGGATACGTTGTTCGACACTTCGTTCGAACGGATTTTATCATCCATGCGCTGTCCGTCCATGTAAAGCACTCCGTTTTTGAAAGTCATGGTTGTGTCATCCAAAAATGAGAATGCCTGGGGATCTTCGATATTTTTTCCGAGTTTCAAAGCTTTGTGTGTCGTGGCCCGGTACATGGCCCCGGTGTCAATATAAGTGTAACCAAGGCGTTTCGCGAGCATTTTCGCGACCGATGATTTTCCGGCTCCGGCCGGTCCGTCAATCGCCAAAGCATAATGCGTCATAGCATCCCCCTCTCAACTCTATACATTATATCATAAATTGGCGAAATTACCACAGAAATCTCACAAAAAATTAGCGTCCGTTTTTAGCAAGATTCCACATTTGTTTTACCTCATGTGGTTTCATCCGTCTGTACTGTCCTTCGGACAATCCGTCAATCGTCACGACACCAAATCGTTTTCTTTTGAGACGAACAACTTCATGGCCGATCTCAGAAAACATCCGTTTGATTTGATGGTATTGACCCTCAGTGATGACAATATCCAAATACGTATGCGTTTTGCTTTTATCATAACGGACATGGGAAACGGTTGCTGGTTGATAAGTGGTGTCGGGTGTGTTTAATCCGTATTCGATGGGTTTTGATTCGTCTTTTCTGAGTAAACCGGTTAGTTTGACATGGTATTCTTTTTCCATCTCAAACTTCGGATGGGTCATGTGATGAGCAAAATCGCCGTCATTTGTTAATAACAACACCCCTGAAGTGTCAAAATCAAGTCTTCCGACCGGAAAGACCCGTTGTTTGATATGAAAATAATCGACGATAGCCGGTCTACCTTTGGGGTCATCGAGCGTCGAAACCACGTTTTTCGGTTTGTTCATGACATAATACACTTTGTTTTCAATTTCAATGGGTTCGCCGTCGACTCTTATATCATCGCCGGGATTGGCCTTGGATCCGAGTTCAGTAATGATTTTACCGTTGACGCTCACACGTCCCTCGGTTATCATGTCCTCTGCTTTTCGGCGTGAGGCGATTCCGGCTCTTTGTATGATCTTCTGTAATCTTTCCATGATTCCTCCCTAAAAAATGAGGATAGTAAGCTATCCTCACTTTACTGATGGTTCTTCGTTGTCTTGTATCTCCTTTGAAATGTCCACTGTCAAAAGCACTTGTTGGATGCGGCGTTGACTCACTTTTGAGATTTCAAATGTCAATGTTTCAATCTCTTCGCTGATCACTTCGCTCAGATCATTGTAGACCTGGTGGATCGTTTGGGTGAATGTGACTGTTTGTCCGACTTCGGGAATATCCTGAAATTTCTCAAACAACCATCCTCCCACCGACGTGGCATCACAGATGGGTGGATTTCCCAAATCGAGGTCGTCAAACAGATCTTCCAAATCATAATCGGCATTGATAAGGTATTGATTGTCACTTTTTTTTGTGATGGTCTCGACCACTTCGTCGTGTTCGTCATAAATTTCCCCGACGAGTTCTTCAAGAGCGTCTTCCATTGTTACCAGGCCGTCGACACCGCCGTATTCGTCAATGACAAGTGCGAGATGTGAATTTTCTGTCTGCAACAACTCAATCAACGTGTCAACACGTGTGGATGAGGGTATGAAAATCGGCTTCCTTAAAAGCTTCCGGATGTCGGGATGTTGTTTTCTGATGAGATGGGCATAAAAATCACGTTCATAAAGGACACCTATCACGTTATCATAATTATCCTGATAGACAGGGATGCGTGAAAATTTGTTTTTCATGAATGCATCGACAATGGATTGAACATCCTCATCCAAATCGAGTGCGACCATGTCAACTCTCGGCGTCATGATCTCCTCAACAGTGATTTCATCCAAATCGAGGACTTTTTGTAGCATATCGGCCTCTTCTTCGTCAATGGACCCTTCCCGTTCCATGGTGTCTATGATCGTTTCAAGTTCCGATTCGGTCACAGTCTGTTTGCGGGAAAAACTTCGGTTGCGCATCACACGTTTGTTGAGCATGCGAAAAACATAGGTCAGAGGTCCCATGGCGAATATAAGAAAATAAAGGACGCCGCTGACTTTAAGCGCAAATTTCTCAGGTGAGGATTTAGCGATACTTTTCGGGATGATTTCACCGAAGATTAACACGATGACTGTGACGACAATCGTGTTGATGACTGATACGACAGTGTCCGGGTTTTGGACAAGATTGTCGAAAATCCCGCGAAACATCAGCACACTTACTGTTGTGAGTGCGATATTCGCAAGGTTATTGCCAACAAGCAACGTCGTCAATGTTTTGTCGAAATGCTGCGCGATCCACAATGCTTTTTTCGATCCTCTGACATCTTTGTTGACCAGTGTTTTCAACCGCACTTTCCCGACGGCGGAAAAAGCCATCTCGGTGGATGAAAAGAAAGCTGATAGCATCAAAAACAAGATCACCAATATCAGAAGCAACGGATTAAATTGTATGTTAAGGGCGTTAAACCACGAGTGATACGGATCCAAAAAATCTCACACTCCTCATTTATTTTGCCCGCGTGTCATATTTGCCGGTTGCCGTCGAGACGACGATTTTATCACCGGTTTTGACAAACAAGGGCACGGATAATTTCAATCCAGTGTTCGTTTCAACTTCTTTTGTTGCATTCGACGCGGTGTTCCCGCGAACCCCGCCCGGCGCACGGACGACTTCGAGGATCACCTTGTCCGGCAATTCGATACCGAGTATCTCCTGACCGTAACGTTTGACCTGGACGGTGTCTCCCAAAGTGATGAATTTGAGTTCCTCGGCAATTTGATTTTCAGGAATGGAAACCTGTTCATAAGTTTCATTGTTCATGAACACATGCATGTCACCATCCACATACAAGTACTGCATTTCGGATTTATCAATGTTTGCCTGTTCGACATCGATTCCCGAATTAAATGTTTTATCAATGATCGTCCCGGTGCGAAGGTTACGGAGTTTTGTCCGTACGAACGCACTTCCTTTGCCGGGCTTGACATGCTGGAATTCGATGACTTGATAAATGGCATCATCGACTTTGATCGTGATGCCGGTTTTCAGATCGTTTGTGCTGACCATATAGATTCCTCCAAATAACTTATTCATATTTATACCTTTTATATTATAATACATATCGGACGGATTGACAACTGCTTCGAAACCATCTATAATAATTAAAGACAAAAGGTGTGATGTATATGACTTTAGCAACGTTTTCGGATGTGATGGGATGGCTTCTGCCGATTTCTCTCGGTATCCTTCTCGGTGTGTTCCTCGCAACA
The DNA here is from genome assembly GCA_018400565.1 of Bacilli bacterium. Classification (GTDB taxonomy): domain Bacteria; phylum Bacillota_I; class Bacilli_A; order Izemoplasmatales; family Hujiaoplasmataceae; genus M55B122. The sequence goes on from JAGYMP010000194.1 coordinate 8,477, forward strand.
CGGAAAAATAAGGGCGAAAAGGAACAGATCATCGTTCTTGACGCCGAAGAATTCCGCAAAAACATGCGCAAAGGACAATTGATTGATATTCGTCCCGAAGAAAAATATCGCGAGAAACGAATCAACGGGAGCAGAAACTTCCCGAAAAAAGCGATTTTTTCTTCGCTTCACCAAATCCGCGACGACCAACCCCTATTCATTTATGACGACAGACAACGCGGGTTGGTCGCCCGAGTCGCAAAAAAATTATTGAAGAAAGGCTACCGCCCCGTTTATGTTCTGAAGGGCGGACTTGAAGAATGGCCATATCCGGTCAAGAAAAACTGAAGATAAAGCGATGCTCAGGCATCGCTTTTTTTGATGTCTTCGGCAATGGCTTCAGCGATGGCATCCGCTGACATCTCCCCGGCATCAAACCATATCGGATCCATTTTATTTCTAAACCAGGTAAGTTGTCTTTTTGCGAAATGCCTGGAATGTTTTTTAATCGCCTCAACAGCGTCCTCCAGATCTTTTTTGCCTTCAAAATAGGGGAAAAATTCCTTGTATCCGATTGCCTGCATGCTGCGAGCATCAGGACAGCGTTCATAAAACTTCCGTGCTTCGTCGACGAGTCCTTTGACAATCATCTGATCAACACGTTTGTTGATGCGTTCATAGAGCTCTTTGCGCTCCATCGTGAGTGCATATATCTTTGCATCGTCATAATAAAGGTTTTTCCCGCGTTTCAGTTGTTTTTTATCCCTTGCATCCGCAACTTCAAGACTCCGTTTCAATCTTTTTTTGTCATTCGGATGGGTTTTTTGGGCGAGCGTTTTGTTTTTACGTTCAAGAAGCATCGCCATTTGTTCGGCGGTCATGTCACGGAAACGGCCCTTGTCTCGTTGCTTGCCAACGAAAACATAGTCATAGAGAACGGATTGCACATATAGACCCGATCCGCCCACGATTAATGGATATACATCCTTATCGCGCAATGCATGGATTTTTTTTCGAACGATGCGTTGATAATCCGCCACCGAAAAAGGACATTCCGGTTCAATGATATCAAGCAAATGGTGTGGAATGTCTCGTTGTTCCTTGATGGTTAATTTGGCGGTTCCGATATTCATGCCTTCATAAAACTGGAAGGCATCACCGCTGATGATCTCCGCACCGATTTTTTTCGCCAATACTAGCGAAACTTCAGATTTTCCGACGGCCGTCGGACCGACGATGGCAATTACATTTTTCATCATATCACCCGTTTAAACCATTTTTCAATATCATGAATCGTAAGCTCAACCATAATCGGTCGGCCGTGCGGACATGTGTAAGGACGTTCGCATGCGGTCAAATCCGTGATAAGACGCTGGGCTTCTGTTTTGTTCACATATGCATTCGCTTTGAGCGAATGTTTACAGCTCAAGAGTTTTGCGAGATCATTGCGGATGGCTTTGGCATCCAAGTCATCACCTTCGATGGCTGTTTCGATGATCGCTTCGGTATATGTGAGTTCAAATCCCGAAGGGAACCACACGGGCACTTCCTTGAGCAAAAGGCCTTCCTCATCCTCTTCGATTGAAATTCCGAATGCACGGATAGCATCAAGCTCATCTCTCACGAGGGTTAACCGTTCATTGGACACATCGATGCGCAACGGCAACAACAATTGTTTCTGTGCGGTCGAAGGCTCTCCCATGCGTTTCAAATACCGTTCATAGCGGATACGTTCCGCAGCCGCGTGTTGATCGAGGAGATAAAGGGCTTGATCGCTCTGGAACAATAAATACGTTCCCGTGAATTGCCCGATATACTCCATGTCCATCCAATCGGCGTCTTTTTTTTCGTTACCGTGTCCGATATGTTGTCGGATGTTATTGTTGTCTCCGAAAACGGGTTTTTGAGTTTCACCGAATTCTTGCGGTGTTTCGTTTATGGTGTTTGAAGCGTGATCTTCACTGGACTTGTTTTTTTCCTTTGACTCTTCAAACGCCTTTTGGTTATCCGCCGGATTTGTCTGTTTTGTTTCAACAGGATCACGATCATGTGCAAAAGAGATTTTTTCCTGGTGGGATGTTCGTTTATGTTTGGGTTTTCCGGGCTGGATGATCTTCTCGTTTTTGAGTTGGTCGCGCAATGTCGAGCGGACCAGTGTCTCAAGCGCTTTTTGTTCGGAAAATTTGATTTCCTGTTTCGACGGATGGATATTCACATCAATCAAAATCGGGTCCGTTTCTATCGCAAGGTAAACGATCGGATAACGATTGAGAGGGATTAGTTGCCGGTATGCTTCCCGCACGGCTTTGGTTAAGCCGGTGTTTCTGATCTGACGGTTGTTGACGATAATGGTGATGTATGAAGCATTGCTACGATTTTGCACCGGATTGGCGTAAAAACCGTTGATGACATAATCACGGTTTTTTCCGCGGAAAGATTTCATGCTTTTTGCAGTGTCTGTCCCGTAGATTTTCGCAAGCACATCAATCTGGTTTTGACCGGCGGACGTCTTAAACAAACGTTTGCCGTCATTGGTGAGACCGAAGGCGATGTCGGGATGGGACAACGCAAACCGATTGATCACCTGTTGCACTTTTGCCAGCTCGCGCTGCGGTGACTTCAGGTATTTATACCGTGCGGGTGTGCGGTAAAACAAACGGTCGACGATGATCATTGTGCCCTTTTTCATGGTGCCGGATGATTTTTCTTTTTGTTTGCTGTTTTCGATCATCAGACGGATACCGGCGTCGCCGTTTACCGATGTTTCCAAGGTAACGCGTGCGACAGCGGCAATCGATGGCAATGCTTCGCCGCGAAAACCAAGCGAATGGATATGGAACAAATCATATTCATTTTGGATTTTGGACGTCGCATGGCGTTCGAAGGCGCGTTGTGCGTCTTCTTCATCCATGCCCTCACCGTCGTCGGTGACGCGTATTTTCTTCATGCCGGATTCCTCTAAATCAACATCGATGTGCGTGGCATTGGCATCCACGGCATTTTCGACAAGTTCTTTGACGACGTTGGCGATGTTTTCGACGACCTCGCCTGCGGCAATCATGTTTGCGATTCTTTCATCAAGTTTGATGATTTTGCCCATGGGCCGTCACCTCATTTCTGACCCTTTGTTTTATTGTTTAATTCCTGGATCACATCCGCCAGGATGTTCATGGCTTTAAGCGGTGTGATCGATTCAATGTCGATGTCCTCAAGTTGACGGACAATCGGTTCGTAGTCGGCTTCTTGTTCTTCCAGCGTCAATGCTTCTTCGTAATTGAACAGATCAACGGTCTGTGGTTTGATGACATTGTAACCGTGGTTTTTTTCAAGTTCGCCCAAAATATCATTGGCCCGTCTTGTCAGTACTTTCGGAAGTTTGGCCAGCTTCGCCACATGAATGCCATACGATCTGTCGGTCGGGCCGGCTTCAACTTTGTGCATGAACCGAATCGTTCCCTGTTCTTCTCGGGCAATGACATGCACATTTTTCAAACGTTTCAACTCATCCTCGAGATAGGTAAGCTCATGATAATGGGTCGAAAACAACGTTTTGGCCTTTTTTTTATGGTGGACATATTCAATGATGGCCTGAGCAAGCGCCATTCCGTCGTAAGTTGCTGTGCCACGGCCAATCTCATCTAAAATGATTAAACTGTCATCGGTTGCATTTTCCAAGGCATAACCGACTTCCAGCATCTCGACCATGAAAGTGGATTTACCCGTCGATAAATCATCGGTTGCACCGATTCTGGTGAAAATCTGATCGAAAATCGGAACCGATGCTTTTTTAGCAGGTACGAAACAGCCCATTTGAGCCATGATGACAGACAATGCCGTCTGTCGCATATAGGTCGATTTACCTGACATGTTGGGACCGGTGATCAACAAAATCTGTGTGTCGTTGTCCATGAGTGTGTCATTGGCGACAAAACGTTCGTCTTCCAACATGGTTTCCACGACTGCGTGGCGGCCGTCCTTGATATCGATTATCTTTTCATCGTTGATGGTGGGTTTTACATAGTCGTTTTCCATTGACACGGCGGAAAACGCTCGCAACATGTCGACTTCGCTCAAAACCCGCGCGAGGTTCTGAAGATCGGTGATATGTGATTTGATTTCATCACGGATCTCGATAAACAAGGCGTATTCCAAATCGATGGCATCTTCCTCGGAGCCGATGATCATCGCTTCTTTTTCTTTCAGTTCGGTTGTGATGTAACGTTCTGAATTGGTCAGGGTCTGCTTGCGTTCGTAACCGAATTCATCCTTGACCAAATCCATCTGGCCTTTGGTCACCTCAATATAATAACCGAAAACACGGTTTTGTCCGATTTTTAATTTGGAGATGCCGGTGCGTTTGCGTTCTTTTTGTTCAAAACGTTTCAGCCATTCCTTGCCGTTTTTCGCCATGTCACGCAATTCATCGAGACGTTCGGAATACCCGTCTTTGATGATGCCGCCTTCTTTGATTGTCATCGGCGGATTATCGACGATGACTTTCTCAATCAATGCATGGACATCCGTGAAATCGGCAACATGTCCGAATTGATTCAATAAATAAGGGTTTCCGAGGGAGTCGATGATCGTTCTCACGTTCGGGACGACCGAAAGCGACCTTGCGAGATTGACTAAATCCTTTCCGTTCGCATTGCCAAACGATATGCGTCCGATGATGCGTTCCAAATCATAAACGCTCTTTAGAAAATCCGCTAATTCCTCGGATGATATGAAATCGTTGTTTAATGCCATAACGGCCGAATAACGGTTGTCAATATGTTCTTTGTCAACGAGCGGCCGCAGAATCATCTGTTTCAGATATCTGGAGCCCATGGCAGTTTTGCATTCATCAAGCAACCAAAACAATGATCCGCGCCTGCTCTGTGTGCGGACCGTTTCGGTGAGTTCCAGATTACGGATGGAATGGTTGTCGATTTTCAGATAAGATGAGGCTTCAAACACTTCGACTTTCTGTAAATGCAGCAATTCTTGTTTTTGTGTGTCAATCAGGTAATTGATCAACCGCCCGAATGCCGTCAGCGTCTCTTTGTCATAAATATCGCTGACAAGATTTTTATACGTTTGTGGAATCGACGTTTCATCGGAAAAAGATACGACGAGACCGTGTTGTTTCGTGTATGCCTTTAATTTTGTTTTGTTGATGTCGCTCGGGACGACAAGTTCCTTGGCGTCAAGGTTAAACACTTCGTTCATCAGAAGTTCCATGTTCTTTGGTGTGGAAACGATGAAATTCTGTCCGGTTGACAAGTCGGAGTAAGCAAGATAATAGGCCTTGCGGCCTTCCGAGAGGGATGCGATGAAATTGTTTGATTTATCATCGATCGTGCCCTCTTCGGTCAGTGTGCCGGGCGTGATCAGACGCACGACCTCGCGCTTAACGAGTTTCTTCGATGTATTGGCGTCTTCGGTCTGTTCACAGATGGCGATTTTATATCCTTTGTTAATCAGTTTCTCGATATACATATTTGCCGAATGATAAGGGACACCGCACATCGGCACGCGCTCTTTTTGACCGGCGTCCCTGCCGGTCAGAACAATTTCTAATTCTTTGGATGCGATGTGTGCGTCCTGGAAAAACATCTCGTAAAAATCACCAAGTCTAAAAAAGACTATATAATCGCTATAGTCTTTTTTGATTTGCAGATATTGTTGCATCATCGGAGTATACTTCTCGGGGTCTATGTCGTTCAAATGTATCACCTTGTCTATGATTTATTCCCAAAACACCGGAATGCCGAAGGGAAGGTTTCCGTAATCAATGTAATTGTAATACAGAAGTCCATATCCGACGGCCACGACAATCAAAACGATCACAACGATCAAAATGCTGACAAGAATGTGTTTGCGGCGTTTTTTATGATTGTATTCGCGGATGATCTCGTCAATTTTCTCATCGAGCGCTGCTCGCATCTCGTCGGAATCGGTCATTTCCGTCTCTTCCTCTTCTTGGGGTGGTTTTTCTTTGTGGACAGGTTTACTCGGAGCTTCCTCGGATACGCTCGCCGCTTGTTCAAGCGTGTCTTTTTCCGCTTTATCCCCGGGTTTCTCTTCTATCTTTTCCTCATGGTCGGCAATATCATCTGCAGAGGGCTCTTGTTCGGTGATCTTTTCTTCGGGAGATTCCTCGTCTTCGATTTCAGCCTCGGTCTCTTCAGCCATGGATTCAATGGGAATCTCATCTTCCCCGGTGTCATCTGCGGGTTGTGGTGTAACGATAACGTCTTCATTCTCATCTGCTTCAGCTGATTCTTTCTCTGATGTCATGGATGACTCAGATACCTCGGTTTCGGAAGATGGTCCCTCATCCCATGGGACTTGTCTTGTTCTTAGCAAGGGGACATCGTAATTATGTGTGTCTTCCCGGGATTCTTTATCATATAATTCAAGCCGGAATGAAAGGTATTCGACCATGTCGGCTTTTTTGAGATCCGTTGAGATTTTAAAGCCTTTTTCCTTGGCATACATCTCGATGTCAAGAACGGACTTTTTCTCAAGCAATTCGCGCTCTTCTTCCGTGAGTCGCAATTTGGCCGCAAGCATGGCAACCAATTCTTTTTTATTGATGCGTCTCGGAATCTTCACGTCGTACTTTTCACCCAAGCCGCGCAATTCGCCCAATGTGCATGCATCCACGAGTGTTTCTTTCATCTCTGATTGCGGGATGCCGTCGAGAAAACCGGGTACTTGGTAAAACACCGGACGCAATGCCTCATATAATGTGTCATATGTGAGATTGACGCCTTCGGTTTCGGTTTTGTCGCGGAGTTGTTTCAGTTTGTCAAAAAACAGCGATGTCAATTCATACATATCCCTGTTCACGAACAACACATCGAACAGAAGCTCTTTGTACCGGAATGAATCAAAATCAAGATCCTGTTCATCGATCAAATTCTCATAAAGAAAAATCGGAAAATCCCGGAACTTCCTGAGTCGGTATTTCAACTCATCGGAATACGCTGCGTAGCGCATCTCTTCAAAAACCTCAGGATAAATTGTCTCACGCAACACAAATCGGTGCACATGTAAGGGAATCTTGATGTCGAAACGGCCGAAAAATTCGCGTAAATCATCAACGCGAATATGTGTCAGTGATTTGGCAAATTCAAAAAAATCATCATTCGTACGCAAATCGCTCATGATTAAACTCCTCTCAAATATTATTCTCCATCCAATTTAATACTACTACATGAAGAAATAATAATCAATAGATTGAGAGGATATTTTAGCGATTTCCACAAAATATCAATCACCCTCTGCGATGATTCATTATGTGTCTTTTGAAAAAAATCACCGGTCAGGGTGACTTTTATCATCAAGAGATGCATTGATGACATCTTGGATGGTTTGTGCTTTTTCATTGATTTTGTCCAATGCGTCAAGATATTCACCGACGACCGGATCACTTCTCAATAAAGCAAATGTATGCTCATATGCCTTCTGCAAGGTCATAATCTTCTTGTCATCGCCGTGTGCACGTGCACGAATTAATTTTTTCTGTGTTTTGAGCAAACCGTCCATTTTTTCAAAATAAGCGGGGTTATCTTCGATTTTACGTTTCAGCCGTCTGGCGGTTTTGACTTCCGGCAGTTCCTCAAACTCATTCAATAAGTTATCAATCATTTGCTTCATCAGCCACACCGTCCAATGACCATGTTTTTGCTTCTGTTATGTGAACATCGACAATTTGGCCGATGAGTTTCTCATCACCCGTGAAGTTGACACGTTTATGGTAGGGTGTGTATCCCGTCAATTTGTCTTTGTTTGTCTTAGAAGGTCCTTCAACCAAAACGCTGACGGTTTCTCCCTCAAAGCGCTTGTTGCCTTTCAAAGAATCAGCCGCAACAACTTTGTTCAGACGCATCAAACGAAGTTTCTTCTCTTCTCTTGTGACCGTATCGGGATATGTGGCCGCCGGGGTGCCTTCACGCGGAGAATAAATAAATGTGAACGCTCCTTCAAACCCGACTGTTTCAACCAACTCCATGGTATCCTCGAAATCGGCTTCCGTCTCTCCCGGAAACCCAACGATGATGTCCGTTGAAATCGACACACCGGGAATCGATGTTTTTATTTTGCGAACACGGTCGAGATAATGGTGTTTTGTGTATTTCCGGTTCATCCGTTTCAACACACGGTCAGAACCGGATTGAACGGGAAGGTGTATATAAGGCATGAGATTGCCGCCTGTCGCCAAAACCTCAATGATGTCATCGGTAAAATCCTTGGGATGGCTTGTCGTGAAACGGATCCTGGGTATTGCGGTCTTTGAAAGATCGCGCAATAAATCGGCAAACCCGTAGTCAGTGTCTTTGAAATCAAGGCCATATGAGTTGACGTTTTGACCGAGCAGTGTGACTTCTTTGTAGCCGCGATCGATCAGATCCTGAACTTCTTTTTTGATATACTCTGGTTTTCGCGATCGTTCTCTGCCCCGGGTGTAGGGCACGATGCAGTATGTGCAGAATTCATCGCATCCGTGCATGATATCAACCCATGCTTTAAATCTGCTTTCGCGTGCGGCGGGGACCTCTTCGACCAAATTTCCTTCTTTGGACATGACTTCAACCACCTGATCATCGCCATGGAGTTTCCGAGCCAGCAAATCCAAAAAACGATGAAGGTTATGGGTTCCGAAAACAATGTCAACTTGATCGAATTCCTCTGTCAGGCGTCGTGTCACGTTTTCTTCTTGCGGCATGCAGCCGCCGATGGCAAGAATCATGTCATCGTGTTTTCTTTTGAAGCCCTTTAATCGGCCAATTTCGCCGAACACTTTGTTCTCAGCCGTTTTGCGCACGGCACAGGTATTGATGATAACGACGTCAGAGGTCTCGACTTTTTTCCCTTCCGAGAATCCGGCTTTTTCCAACAGACCACGGAGACGTTCGGTATCCGCTTCATTGGCCTGACATCCATGGGTTTCAATAAAATATGTTCGCCCGTTTCCTAACGCTTCATAAGCGGGGTTAAAATGATATTCGGTAGTCTCGATCGCATTTTTCGTCCGTTTTCTCGCTTTTTTTAGATTTGGTTTGATTTTTTCAGCCATGATACTCTCCGTTCATTCTTGGTAATTAATCCGTTCAATGGTCTTTTGTTCAAAATCGAGCAAGACTGCATTGAACTGCAGCAATCCTTCGTTTTCCGGATAGACGCGTTCAGGTACGCCGGTTACAAATTTGCGGATACCCTGTTCGATATTTCCGCCGATGATACTGTGTTTGACACCGGTCATTCCGACATCGCTGATATACAGCAAACCCTTGGGAAAGACCGTCTCATCCGCGGTCGGGACATGTGTGTGTGTGCCGATGAGCGCATCGACCCGTCCGTCGAGATAATTGGCCATCGCGTACTTCTCGCTTGTTGCTTCGGCATGAAAATCGACCAATACGTGATCCGCTTCGTTTTCTTCCAGAATGCGGTCAATCGTCGTGAAGGGATTATCAACGGGGTCACCCATGAAAATCCGGCCCAACAGGTTGACGAGCAAAAGCGTCTCATCATTCAAACGCAATTCAATCGCTTCGTTACCGCGAACGTCCTTGCCGTAATTGGCGGGACGGCATACATTTGGTTCGTCAAGAGCGGATTTCTCATAGCGTTTCGAAAACGCATGGTTGCCCATCGTAAACCCATGGACCCCTTTTTTCATGAAATCCTTGTATATCGATGTGGTCAGTCCGTTCCCTTCGGCGATGTTTTCGCCGTTGACGATGACGAGATGGGGACGATGCAGTTTTTTTGCCTCGGTGAAAAAACGGTCAAAAGCTTCCCGTCCTTTTTTCATGTAAACATCACCGACAAACATGATTCGCATAATCATGATCCTTTCAAAAACCGAGCCTTCCAAAAAAGGAAGGCTTGGTGTATTATTTTGCGACGTCCTGAGCCCTTGTTTCACGTATGACGGTTACCTTGATGGTTCCCGGATAACTCAGGTTTTCTTCGATTTTTTGTTTGATTTGACGGGCAACGACATGCGTTTTCTTGTCGTCGATCTCATTCGGTTTCACAACGACACGAATTTCGCGGCCTGCCTGGATGGCAAATGCCTGGTCGACGCCGGACACGGAGTTGGATATTTCTTCAAGTTGTTTGAGTCGCTTGATATACTTTTCAAGTGATTCGCTTCGTGCGCCCGGCCGGGCGGCGGATAATGCATCCGCAGCGGCAACTAACACACCAATGATGGTCTCAGCTTCATAGTCACCGTGATGCGTTTTGATTGCATCGAGAACCGCTTTGCTCTCATTGTATTTGCCGGCAAGACTGTTGCCGATTTCGATATGGGAACCTTCGACTTCATGGTCGACGGCTTTACCGATGTCGTGTAACAACCCTGCACGTTTCGCCAACACTTCATCCTCACCCAGTTCAACAGCCATTTTACCGGCTAGAAATGCGGCTTCGATGGAATGTTTAAGTGCATTTTGTCCGTATGACGTACGGAAATGCAATCGGCCGATTAATTTCGTTAAATCAGGATGCATTTTTCCGACGCCGGTCTCAAAGACCGCTTCATCCCCTTTGTCGCGGATGAATTGATCGACTTCAGTGCGTGCTTTTTCAACCATTTCCTCAATGCGTGCGGGATGGATCCTTCCATCAGCAACCAACGCTTCGAGAGCAATTTTGGCGATTTCGCGGCGGACGGGATCGAAGCCCGACAGCACGACGGCTTCCGGTGTGTCATCAATGATGAGATCGATGCCGGTCAGGGCTTCGATGGTTCGTATGTTGCGTCCTTCACGGCCGATGACACGGCCTTTCATTTCCTCGTTCGGAAGATGGACGACCGATACGGTCGTTTCCGCGGTGACGTCCTGCGCATATTTCTGGATGGCTGTGGAGATGATCTCCTTGGAGCGTTTTTGTGCTTCGGATTTGGCCTCTTCTTCCTGTTCCCGGATATAACGGTCAATTTCCAGCGCCATGTCTTCTTCAACACGTTCCATGACGACTTCTTTTGCTTCTTCCTCCGTGAAATTCGCTATTTCAAGGAGTTTTGAGTTTTGTTCTTCGATAATTGCTTCCAATTTGCTTTTTTCGTCTTCAAGCTGTTGCTTCCTTTGGTCAAGATTTTCTTCTTTGCGGTCGAGATTCAATTCTCGTTTGTCAAGATTTGCAGAACGGCGCTCCAACACTTCTTCGCGCTGGTTGACCTTGTTCTCCATGTCTGACACCATTTTACGTTTTTCTTTGAGAACCTTGTCGTTCTCCTGGTTTAAGTTATGAATTTCTTGTTTTGCTTCAAGTAACTTTTCTTTTTTGATTCTTTCCGCTTCAGAAGTTGCATCGTCAATAATTGCTTGAGCTTGATTCTTGGCGGTTTGAAATCCCTTTTCCACGACGGAAACACGGAATAAAAAACCGATGATGGACCCGATCATGAGTCCCAGCAAACTGGAAATAATAATTTCTAACATCATTATTACCTCCATTTTATTTATTTATAACTAATAGGCGGGCGCGAAACCCGACCACTAATCATATATTAATCTATCTATTTCATTATAGTATAATTATCGGTGATAGTCAAAAGTTATTCTTGTTTTCTTCAGGAATGCAAATAAAAATCGCCGGCATGAGCCGACGATTTTATTCGTTTATTTCATATTGTAGGTTTCGCGTACTTTTTCTGCGATCTCATCCTTGAGTTCGGGATTTTCATCCAAAAAGGTTTTGGCGTTTTCTCGCCCCTGACCGATCTTGGTTTCACCATACGAATACCACGAACCGCTTTTCTTGATGATATCTTCGTCAACCGCAAGATCGACGATCTCGCCGGTTCTTGAAATACCCTGACCGTAAATGATATCGACTTCAACCCGTTTGAACGGGGCTGCGACTTTGTTCTTGACGACTTTGATGCGCGTTCGGTTCCCGATTGCCTCATCGCCGTCTTTGATTTGTTGTCCGCGTCTGATCTCAAGACGCATGGAAGAGTAAAACTTGAGCGCACGGCCGCCCGGCGTGGTTTCCGGGTTACCAAACATGACACCGACTTTTTCGCGGATTTGGTTGATGAACAACGCGATGCACTTTGACTTGGAAAGCGCACCTGACAACTTGCGCATGGCCTGTGACATCAGCCGTGCCTGCAACCCGACGTGTGAGTCACCCATTTCACCGCGGATTTCGGCTTCCGGAACCAATGCCGCGACTGAATCGATAACGACGATATCGACGGCATTCGAACGGATCAAAGCTTCTGCGATTTCCAAAGCTTGTTCCCCTGTGTCGGGTTGGGACAAAATCAATTGGTCGATGTCAACGCCCAATGCCTTGGCATAGACAGCATCCATGGCATGTTCGGCATCAATAAACGCGGCATATCCGCCCGCCGACTGAACTTCAGCGATGGCATGCAACGCCAGCGTGGTCTTACCCGAGGACTCCGGGCCGTAAACCTCGATGATTCTGCCGCGCGGATATCCACCGACGCCCATGGCCGCATCCAACGCGAGCGACCCGCTCGGATACGATTCCACATTCATGTTCGTCTCGGATTCACCCAGAATCATCACCGACCCTTTTCCGTATTCCTTTTCAATCGCCTTGAGGGCGGTCTGCAAATCTTTTTTTCTTTTTTCGTCTGCCATATGTTATGGCCTCCCATCTGCTATTCTAATACTGTAAGGTGTTGTCAATATAATGATATGTGCAATCATTGTGATTGCTTCATTTTTTTTCGGATTCATAAAAGAGTGTTTTGTTTTTCAAGAGGTAATCAATTCCCGACAAGAGTGTCAAAAACAAGACGCCGAGCATAAGGACGACTCCTGTAATCTGAACCGAAAGATTTTCGATCGGCATCAAAAAGAAATAATAAGCGAACGCCACCATGGATAACGCGGTCTTGTATTTACCAAGGTGTGATGCCGCAATGAGCTTCCCTGTACCGACGGCGACAAGTCTGATTGATGTCACCATGAGTTCCCGTCCGACAATCAGCAGCACAAACCAAAACGGCATCCAGATTGAAGAATTGTAAAACGCCGCATCCATAAAAATCAAAAGGGCGCTGATAATCAACAATTTATCGGCGAGCGGGTCCATGAATTTACCGAATGTGGTGACGATATTGTTCTTCCTTGCAATGTGTCCGTCAAAGAAATCAGTGACAGAGGCGATGACGAAAATGATACCCATGATCATAAATGTCATCGCGCCGATGGTATCCTCGAATAAATAAAGAACAACCATCACGGGAATCAAAATCATCCGAAGTGTCGTGAGCCGGTTGGGAACATTCATGGTTTCACCTCATTCATCGATCTCAGGATTGAAATCCGCGATGTTGGTATAAATGTCCTGGACATCTTCAATCTCATTCAACATGTCATACAAACGGCGCACACGATCCAACTCTTCATCTTTGAGCTCAACGGTATCCATCGGAATATACGTCGATTCATCAAAGATGAATTCAAGTTCTTTGTCCGTTGCCTGCAACGCTTCTTTCATCGGGTTGAGATTTGTCGGTTCACCGATGATTGTGACGATGTCTTCATCTTTTTTCATGTCAAGGATATCGACGTCAGCTTCCATCATCGCTTCAAGCGTTTCCTCTTCCGTTAACCCTTTGAAGGAAATTTTGGCACGAAAATTATACATATAAGCAACGCTTCCTTCGACACCGAGATTATTGTCGGTTTTCTTGAAACAATTGCGAATGGCGCCGAAAGTGCGGGTTCCGTTGTCCGTCAGACATTCGATGATCAAAGTCGACCCCGACGGTCCGAACCCTTCATAACGCGCCGGTTCGTAATGTTCGCCCAAATTGCCTTTGGATTTTTCGATGTTGCGTTTGATCACATCGGCCGGTATCTGATTTTGCTTGGCACGGTCGATCACGTGCCGGAGTGTCAGGTTTGTGTCGGGATCCGGCCCACCCTCTTTGGCGGCCATGTAGATTTTCTTCCCGAATTTTGAATAGAGTTTGCTTTTCATCCGGCTGGTTTTTTTCATGGCTTCTTTTCTTACGTTGTGAGCTCTTCCCATCGTTTCACCTCAATCGTATTTTTGGAGAATTGTCTTGTCTTTTTCCAAACGAACCCGTCGTGCTTTATAAAGTGCGCCCAGACCTCTCTTAAAAGCGGATTTGCTCATGGAGAAGACTTTACGGATTTCATCCTTGTCGGATTTGTCCGTGAACGGCATTGTGCCACCCTGTGCTTTTAAATAATCATAAATGCGTTGTGCATCCTTGTCCATTTGAATCTCTTTTTGTTCGATCAATGTGCCGTGGTATTTCTTATCATCGATGCGATAAGTGATTTTAACATTCAGAGATTCCCCCAAACGATGGGGGTTCCGGGTGTTATCGTTATGAATGAAAATCTCGTGGCCTTCCGTCGTGTAGCTGACAAAACCCTTTTCCTCGATGTATACCACCCACGCTTGTGCTTCATCGCCATCAGAGAGCTTATCCGTTGTCTTGGGAAAATATGACTGGATGTCTTTGCGTTTTGGTATCGCCGCATACAGACGATGTTCCTCGGCTTTCATGCGAACGAACATCTTATCACCGGGTTTGGGCCAAAGTTTCCGTAAATCCGGCAGTTCTTTTTTAAAAAGCAAAAGGTCCTTGACCATGCCGTAAAACAAAAAGACACCAAGATCGGGTTTGACCTGATTGATTTCCAAAAATGCCGCAGAACCAACCGAAATCATGTTGACTTTGGTCGAAGCGGTCAATCTGTTTTGATGGTCCGTATAAATGAATACATCGATTTTCTCACCGGGTTCATAATCGTGAAGGGCTTCTTTTTTATGTAAAAATGCCTCTTCATCACCATCGGTGAGCAAATATGCGATGTCTGTTTCGCGTTTGACTTTCAGTGTTTGTCTTCGTCCTGGTTTCATAATGTTCCTCCATTGAGTTCCGGTCCTCATTATACCAAACGAAAGCCGATGTGTCCATCAATTCCGGTCAGGCGAATGGTCAGTTTCGCTCATCGTTCTCCTTTTTGATGAGATCGATCGAATGGGCCTTGAATGTGCGGATCTCGTCTTTGAGTGATATCGTCGTGTAATGCCAGGGTTTTTCCAGTGCGGGCAGGACATAGTTTTCAAAAAGCGGGTACAGCGATTGCTTTTCGTATGCCTGTGTCACAAACACGGCATGTGTTTCCGGATGAACGATGATAAGCTGATTATGCAAACCGGCTGCGCGGTAACCGCCGGCATGGTTCATCCAAAAACCAAAACCATAGCCGTCTTTGTTGTGTTCTAAGACGGACAGATGCGTTGTATCGACTTGCTTGTTGGTTGCCATGTCAAGATAATTCTTCGATACAATGCGTTGATCGTTCCACATACCGTCTGAGAGCAGCAACACACCGATCTTTCCCATGTCTGTCAAAGTAAGTTTTAATCCCGACGCACCGAACGTATAACCATCGATCTCATTCCATGTCGGTTGATCAATGTTCAGCGGCCGGAACATCCGTTCATGCAGAAAATCATTTAAGGTTTTGTTTGTCAATTCAGTCACGATCACCGAAAGCAGAAATGTCGCATAATTGTTATAAAAGAAATGCTTTCCGAGCGGATGCGTGCGCTTGACCGTGAAAAAACGTCCGATCAAATCATCGCTGGCCTTCAGATCCATGAAAATATCCTCTTTCTGACCGGTGGTCATCGTCAAAAGATGCCGTATGGTAAGGTTTTCATATTCCTCAGGAATATCATCGGTCAATGAAGAGAGGTACGACGAGACATGTTGATCGAGATCGATCCGCTTGTCATCATAAAGCATGCCGATGGCCAGACTAGTCAATGACTTCGCGACCGAATATACCGGATGGGGATCATGTTCGTCAAAACCGGTTGCAGAAGCCGAAAACACTTTTGCGCCGTCACGGATTAACATCATTTGATGAATATTCAGGTCTTCCTCAATGATGTGTGAGAACATCGCGGACAGCGGTTCCTTGTAGACATCGGCATCTCTGCACGATGTCTTCTCAAATTCTTTCACGGGAAATAACATGGCATCCTCCTTTTGATTTTTTCCTTATGGTTAAATTATAAAACAAAGGGCAGGGAAAAACAACATCATGTGTCATTCCCGCCCATATTTTTCATGAGATATTTGTAGAACCACACCGCTTTCGTCAATGAGGCCAACGGCAGTGATTCATTGTCACCATGCATTTTTTTCAAGTCATCATTTGTGATCACGATCGGTGAAAACCGGAGTGCCGCATCACTCACGTCCTGATAATGCCGGGCATCCGTTGAACCGAAGATCATGTAAGGACTGACGGAAACATCGGGAAACACGGTCTTGATTGCGTGTTTCACAAAACGGTAAGCCTCGCTGTCAGTCGATACCTTCTTCTTTGCGTCCCGGTAATCGGTGAGAACAGCTTCGACATCATATTTTTCCGCAATCCGTTTCAATACGGTGAATGACGCTTTGCTGTCCTGAATGGGATGAATCCGTAAATTCGCCACCACGTTCGCTTCTGCGGGAATGACGTTTTCCGCATCGCTCCCCTCAGCCATCGTGAAAGCGACGGTCGTCGAGAAAAGCGCCCGACCGTAAGGGCTCATGGCAGGCAACAAACGCGTGATAAGCGGCTTAAACAACCACATGTTCCCGAATAATAACCGATATAAAAAACCCATCCGCGGTGCAGCGGTGGCCAAAAGGGCGCGCACCTCGGGAATCATTTTTGTTTCAAGCGGGAAATGATGTTCGACGTCATGGACAAAATTCGCAAGTCGTGCGATCGGTGTGTGTTTCGGCGGTGTCGAAGAATGACCGCCGTGTGATTTTGCGGTGAAAGTTATGTTTGCATATCCTTTTTCCAAGACACCGATCAAGGCTATCGGTGATGTGAGTGTCGGTAAGGCATCACGGACGATCGCACCGCCTTCATCAAGGACCAAAAACGGAGTAACACCGTTCTTTTTGAACCACTCGGCCGGTTGCTTCGCCCCGGGCCCGGACAATTCCTCATTCGAGGAACTCACGAAAAAAATGTCCCTGTCCGGGATGAATCCTTCTTCGATCAATTCCTCGGCGGCCTGAAAGAAGGCGTAGAGGGTACATTTTGTGTCAAACGTACCCCGTCCGTAAATCTGCTTGTCTTTGACGGTTTTTGAAAAAGGCGGCACATCCCATGACCCTTCATCGGCATCGACAACATCCTGATGGGCCATCAGGACAACGGGATCCAAATCGGCTTTTCCTTTCCAGTGAAACATAAGCGTGCGATCGGGAAATACCGTTCTTTCCATGTTTTGATGCACACGGGGGAAAAGTTCCTCCAAGCGCTTGTGAAAAAAGTCAAAAGCTGAATAATCTTCCTGAGACTTATCGGCGACGGTTTTGATCTCGATCAACGTCGCAAGACGTTCGCCGTGTGATTGAGATTCTGACTCATTTGGTTCGTCCACAGAAACCGATGCCTTCTCTTTAATGAGAATCGCACGGATCGAAGCCACGATCAGCAATATAAAACCAACCGCCAAAACACTGAGAAACATCCATAAAAGAATCGTCAGTATTAATAACAGGGGTTCCATGTTCATTCACCTTCATTCTTATTTGTGAGCATGCCCTTTGCATGCATGTATCTTGCGAACAAAAGAGAGACAAGCGCGGCCAACACAATCATGATCGCGATGTTGCCATGCACGAATGTGGGTGCGATCAGTGACAATGCCACCACAAAGACAAGCGGGGAGATGATCAATTTGGGATTGCTCTTAAAATATTTGTAGCCCAAAGCCCCGAACAAAGCCGGGACGACCCAGTTGAAGGCCGGTCTTAAGACAGGGCTGTTCAAAATCGGACGCAGGGGAATCAAAAGCGCCACGCCGATGACCAGAATCATGACGGTGGTCACCGTCGATGCGGACACGGAGAGCGTCGCCACGATTTCGTTCTCGGGTGTGTTCATCTTCGTTTTGCAGATCGCCCTTGCATTCATGACACAGGGGATCTTCAGATTCGCAAGATTGCCGGTGATGAAAGCGAGGTATGTCGCCGATGTGCCCAAAAAGGGTGAGTAAGTCGCGACCTCAATGATACCGCCCGGTAGTTGAAGCAACGAAAGCGTGATCACGCCGAGCACCAAAGCATCCATGTTCGGACTGACCCCGGTGACCAAGGAAATCACCGTCGGAACGCTAATCATGACCAACAGTCCGAGAACGGTGAATATCCGTCCATACCGATGCATCCTGTCACGGTATGTAAGTGTCGTTTCCATCAATACACACCCCCGAGTCCGAGTAAGACAGCGGTTGTCATGCCGATGATCATCGATAAAGACAGTTGGAAATTCTCGAGCCACTTCCACTCGGTTTTTTGAATGACTTTGTCAAACGCTGCCATCGTGATCATCGACACCAAAAAAACGATCACCGGGACAAAGGTCGTGCTGTCTTCATAGATGTATTGGCCCTGATCATCGGTGACAAACGTCCCGTTTTCGATGATCCTCGTCTCATAATGGATCATTTTGGAAAAAGCGGACCCAAAAAAAGCAAGAATCATGCCGATAAACACTGCATCAAAAATGATGGCGCCAAAGCCGCCCGATTCGTTATCGGTCGCTTTGTCAATGACCTTCATTTGA
Organism: Bacilli bacterium; assembly: GCA_018400565.1. Classification (GTDB taxonomy): domain Bacteria; phylum Bacillota_I; class Bacilli_A; order Izemoplasmatales; family Hujiaoplasmataceae; genus M55B122. The sequence continues at coordinate 27,076 of JAGYMP010000194.1, forward strand.
TATTTTTTAAAGAAAAACAACGCAAAAAGACTGCCCCAGATGATGGAAAACGTCATCACAAAGGCAATCGTGACAAAGTTCTCTGTGGTCATGGCCTGGGCTGTGATGCCATCAGCCGCGACGCTCACGGCCATGAGTTCATAATGCAGCGCACCGACGACCGTCAAGCGAATCCAAGGCAGCGGTAATCCCAAAAGACCGGACATCGTAATCACGCCGATGAAAATGCCGACCGACGGCAGAACGGAAAAACTCATTGATGAAACGATGGCTTTTTTGAGTGTCGTCTTATCCATGCCGAGCTCTTTGCTGCGGCGGTATGCCATAAAGCCGAAAATCACAGCGCCGATCAAGATGAAGATGGTGACGAACGCACCGAGCATATACAACCACGATGCCTCTTTGATTTGTTCGATTTCCATGTCATCTTCCTTTCGTGTCATCGTTTAAAATATCAAAAACTGTTTACATCATCATCAGTTTCTCAAGTGCTTTTCTATGCCCTTTGTCAGCGGCCGCTTCAAAATAACGCTTCGCTTGTTTTTTATCTTCCTCAAATCCCATCTCACCGTTAAGCCAAAGCACCCCGTAAGTAAACGCGGCCATCCCGTCCCGATCGTTTTGGGAGGCTTTCTCAAGCCATTTCAATGCCTGTTTAGGTTCAGTGTCCTTAAGCATGTGAAACATGCGGACCATCGCTGGTGAGTGACCGGCCAGTGCGGATTTTTCAATCCAATATCGTTTGGCTTTGTCATTGTCGCGGCCGTTTAGATTATCACCGAGCAAATCGGCAAGCATCACCATGGCGGCCAAAGCGTTGTCTTCGTTATGGGAGGGATGTTCAATATAAGCGATCAAAAGATCTTTGGCTTCCTGATGATGTTTTCTTTCTTTACGTTTTGGCAATTTCCCCTCGTTCAACCGGTCAACTTTGATGGAGGCCAGACGAAATTTCGCGGCAGTGCTGCCTTTATCAATTGCTTCTTGCAAGAGTTTGGTGACGCGCTGTTCGTCCGCCCCTTCTTCGGAGGCCAGAACGGCAAGCCAATAAAAACCCCGTGGATCGTTTTTTTCGGTCGCTTGTTTGAAATATTGACGGGCGAGTTCTTTTTTTGCATGCAACAAATGTCTGCGGTAATGCAAAATACCCAGTCGGATCACGGCATCAAGGTTTTTGGTTTTCGCGGCTTCGAGATAATAACTCTTCGCACGTTCATAATCCTGCTCGACTCCATGACCAAGGCGATACAGATCACCCATTTTGACAATGGCCTCGGTCAATCCTTTGTCCGCAGCATACTCAAACAACTGTTTTGCTTTTTTGTGATCCTTGGGAAACTGGCTTCCTTGATAGTAGAGCAAACCGATGCCATGATGACCTTCCGGAATGTCTTTTTCCATCAAACGGAGCCAATATTTTTTTGCGTTTTTATAGTTGACATCACGGATGTCCGATCCTTCATAATATGTGCGCGCCACCCGTTTTAATGCTGATTCATCACCCGTATTAGCTAGCATTTCATCATAATGAAACACCATGTCGCGCAAGAAATGATCAGATCTTTTTTTGAATGCTTTATGTGGTTTTTGATAAAGTTTTCTCAAAGCTCTGATCGCTGGGGCGTAGCTTTTGTCAGCGCTTTTTTCAAGCCACTGGATTGCTCGTTTCGGTTCTTTTCGTTTTTTGGTTTTATCCAGGATGAGCAAACCGACATGATACATGCCTTTTGGATCGTTATGATCAGCCGATTTTTGATAATAACGAAGTGCCTTTTTTTTGCTTTTAAAGGTCCCCTTCCCGTTCAAATATGCATCGCCGGCCAGGTTCAATGCTTCGACATCGTTTTGTTTTGTTGCTTTCAGATACAGTTTGAGGGCTTTCCTGCGTCGCTTGCGAAAGCCGAACCCCTCGGCGTGTTTTTTGCCGAGGAGAATCATCGCCGGTGCATAACCATTTTCAACCGCTTTTTCCAAGAATCGTTTGCCTCGCTTTTTCTCTTTTGAGGCAAAATAATATTTTGCGAGATTGTAAAGGCCTCTTACATTCCCCATATCCGCGGCCTGTTTGTAATAGACATACGCGGTCTCGATGTTTTTGTCTTTGCCTTTGCCGTAAAAATATGCATCCCCGAGCTCGTTCAACGCTTTTGGTGATTGGTGTTCATTCACGGCGATACCCCCTTAACTCGTCAAGTCTGGCCTGTGCTTCATCAATGCCGTTTGCCAATGCTTTTTCGTAATATGCATATGCTTTGACGTAAGATGAAGGGATGCCGTCACCTTTCATATAACGATCGGCGAGTTCCATCCAGGCTTCGGGTAGATCATCTTTGGCATGGTTGAGACATGCGATGCTTCTTTCTTTGTCTTGTTCGACTCCAAGCCCCTGATTATACATCTCAGAAAGATAAAGCATCGCCTCTGGCAAATTTTCTTTTGCGGCAATCTCAAAATAGATATGCGCTTGTTCATAGGATTTGTTTTGATACAGTTCCTTAGCCGTGGCCAGCATGTCTTGTGGACTCCGTCCGTCTTTGTCGTTTTTGACATTGATGAACCGAAGATAATTCATCGCATCAACCGATCCGTTCACAAGTGCTCTGTTCAACCATTTGTATGCTGATTCCAAGCTTTTTTTAATACCCTCTCCAGTCAAATAGGCACGTCCGATGCGGTACATCGCATAGGCATTGTCTTCTTTCGCAAGCTGCACATATTTCTTCAAGGCCTTAGAACGGTTCTTCGCTGTTCCGATACCTTTTTCGAGGCATCGAGCCTGATTCAACAATCCTTCCGTTGAATGGTGTTCGGCGGCGGTCGCATAGAGTTGATAGGCTTTGTTTTTGTTAACATCCGTGCCGAAGCCTAACTCATGACAGTGACCGAGATAAGCAAACGCATCCTCCTGCAAGCCTTCGCGGGCTTGCCGGAAGTACATGTAAGCCTTGTCGGAGTCCTTGTCGACGCCGTGTCCATCGTAATAGGAGAGCCCGAGATAAAACAATGCATCCGGATCATCTTTTTTTGCCCATTTTTTGAAGATTTTGAACGATTCATCGTAATGTTTGATCTTATACGCTTTTATCGCGTCTTCCATGGTTTGATTCGATGCCACGGCAATCCCTCCTTATCGAATGATTCACGTTGTCATTTTTTTTCTGTTGTGTCAATGAAACGCAATGTCCTGGTCGCGATTGAATAAAGGTATGTTTCAACCGGTATGTCCAAAATGGATGTGAGATAGTCCTTATACCCTTTTAATTGCAGGATGTACGCGGGGTCGTCGATGTTCTTTGCCTTGTAATCGATGATGACGGCTTTCTCATCCCATACAGCCAAGAAATCGATAAATCCGTGTTTTGTCCCTTCGTTTGTTTCATAGTAGAACTCGTACTCTTTGTAAATGGTTGCGGATTTCAGATCACCCAACGCCTCGTTGTCAAGCAAACCATCCACGATAATGCGCATGGACGGTTCAAGGGTGATGTCACCTGATAAGTAAGCCTTGAAGTCAAGGCTTTCGAGTTGGTCATGCATCTCTTCCCCGGCTTTCAGGGCCTGCTTTTCTTCCATACCTTCCATGGAAAGACGTTCCTTTGAAAAACCGGATCGTGTGATGGGCGACGACTCGAAATCAAACCGTGAAAACGACGTCGCTTTAACCGAGTCATCGGTTTTTTTAATCCGGTGATCGTCATCGCTGATGAACTCCATCCGGGCACGGCGCTCAAATGTTTCAGCACAACCGCTCATCGTAATGAATGCAAGGTAATCCCGGGTGTGAAAACGCAATTCGGGCAATATCTTCCCTTGGTCATTTCTGATTGCAATTCCGTCCTTGCGACGGGAGTCGTCCACCAAAAAAACCATTCGGTCTTTCGCCCGTGTCAATGCGACATACAAAAGTCGGAGCCGTTCGGACAGATAGGCTTTGTAATCGAGTTCCTTGAGCAAGAAATGGCACATGTTTTTCATGAAGCCGTCATCAGCCATCGTCTTTGAGAAAAATCCCAGATCCCGGTGGATGACAAAGAAGTCACGGTTTTTCTGATAATTGAATTTCTTATGTAATCCCCCATAATAACACACAGGGAATTCAAGTCCCTTGCTTTTGTGCATCGTCATGAGTTTGACGCGGTTATCATCCATGGCGGCACTCTCTGTGAATTTGATATCCAGCGAATCGCCTTCTGCTACATCATGCATGTAGGTGATGAATGATTGCAGTGAGGATTCATTCATGTCCTTTGCACGCGCCATGAGAAAGTCAAGCTTTTTCTCACATAAGGCCGGATTGTCAAGCGTGGCGATTGCTTTATATAGATCCGTGATTGTATAAATATCGAAAATAACATCAGACAACGGCTGATTGAAAAACTCCGGGGCGATGGCATGTAAATGCCGATACATATCGGAAAACCCGGACAAAGTGTCGATGGTGATCCGTTCATCATCGACATGATCAAGCAAAAAGGACACAATTTTTTCGTCGCTTTCTTCGTAGACAAACGACCGCAACAACCCATAAAGACTTTGTTTTTGAGCCTCAGAGAACGGGGTTCTTTTATGAAGCATCAAAACGATGTCAAGAAATTGCCTGACAAATACGATCTCATGACTCTCGATGAATGATTCGTCATCGATTTTAAGCACGGGAATATTTGCGGCGGACAGTGTTTTTGTGATGTCATCAAACATCGTTTTGCGATCGTAGAGGATAGCGATATCACCATATCGAACCGGACGATCGGTTTTTGATGATAAATCGAAGATCTGACAATCTTCCGTTATTTTGTTTTTGATGTCTGCAGCGATGATTTTGCCTTCGCGTTGGCCGTCGGTCAAATCGTCATCGGCATCACCGTCATAAACCAACACTTCAGGATCGGGGGAGTCGTCTTCGCTTTTCTCGTAAGCTTTGTTGCCATAGCGAAGTTTTTGCGTGTCATCATAATCGATGCCGCCGATCGTTTCGTCCATCACATCGGCAAACAACTGATTGATAAAATCAATCACGGCCGGGCGTGACCTGAAATTATCGGTAAGATCGATGGTGATACCGCCTTGTTTTTTGCCGTAGGTTTTGTATTTTTTTGAAAAATAGCGCGGATTCGCATTTCTGAACCGATAGATGGATTGTTTGATATCACCGACCATGAACACATTGCCTTTGTCCAAAAGACCGAGCATGTGATTTTGCAGGTCGTTGGTGTCCTGGTATTCATCAACCATGATCTCCTCGGTCTGGTCCCGCAGCATTCGCCGAATATCCGGTTGATCTTCAAGAAGACGGATCGCCTCATTCATAATATCTGAAAATTCAAATAACTCATGTTCTTTTTTATATGCATCGAGACGTGTGATATAATCCCTGGCCATCTCTAACATGATTCTGATCGCCGGTAATTGTTCTTTGACGTCAGCTTTGGTTTTTACAAAATCATCGAGATTGAATGCCTGGATATCTTCTTTGAATCGATATGCTGCATCACGTAGAAAATAACCGTATTTCTTCACATAATCCTTCATGTCTTCATCGATGGACCTCGGCAGCCGCGGATGTGAAAAATCAGCCAGTTCACGCAGAAGCCTGTTCAAATCGGCTTCAAACACGAATGCATACGTTTCACGGATATCTCTGACATATTCCAACACATAGGGATCCCGCGCGTCTTCGAGGTGACGGATGACATGATTGACGATGTCACACAAATCCGTGCGTTTTTGTTCCAAAACCCGCTTTAATTTATTTTGCAAACCATTGATGTATTCATCGTCATCCATGGACAGATAATCGTCAATAAAACTTATTGGATTGGGATGCATCTTAAGATGGTACAATACCGTGCGCAACCCGTTTTTGATGGTAGCATCACCGCGGTCAAAGGTGCGTTTTAAGAGCCAAGCGAATCGTTCATCGTTTTTTTCATAATATGGCTTCAGTGTTTCCTCAAGAATATCGCTTTCGGCATGGTGAACGAAAACATCGTCTGCCACATGGATGTCTTTCGGCAATCCAAGCAAATAATGATACTGACGGACCAAACGCAGAGCAAAAGCGTCAAACGTTGATATGACGGCATTTTCCAGTTTTGGCAATTGATCGGTCAATTGCGCGTGCGTTTTGATTTCGTTTTTGATGCGTTGTTTCATTTCGGCTGCTGCTGCGTTGGTGAATGTCAAAATAATGAATGTGTCGATCGAGGCACCCTCCATTAATTTGTGGATGACCCGCCTTGACAGCACGGATGTTTTTCCTGATCCCGCCCCGGCACTTACCAAAATATTTGTTCCACCCGTTTCAACAGCTTGTTTCTGCGCAGATGTCAATTTCACGATTCATCCCCCCAATCATGACGTTCGTGATGGCATACGTCCTGATAATCACAATACTTGCAACTGGGTGAGATGGTCTCATTGCCGTATACCTTAAGAGGTCTGATGCGGTAATCACCATTTTCGATCCTTTCAAGACATACGTCGATGAAAGCTTGGGTCTGACTTAGATACTTACGCATCTCAGAAGGCGACAAAACACGGTTCGATTTCGCGAACGTTCCGTCATTTTTGATCCGGATGCCCAAGATGGCATCTTCCGGATAAAATGCATGAAACAATTTGATGTCATCCACAAGACGGCCGTCAAGACGAAGTTTGTTTTCAAGTGGGTCGTTGTTGTCGTCGTGATTGATCTTTCCCACATTCACGGGTTGGTAAAAGAACCCATACGGGACACTTTGGTTGGTTGCATCCCCTTTTTCGACCATCAGAAGATAAAACGGCAGCTGGATGGCTTCCCCGCGTTCAAAATCGTCATCTTTGAATGTTCTCGAACCGGTTTTATAATCAATGACGGCCACATACTCTTTTCCGCCGGATTTTTTTCTCATCACGCGGTCAATTTTACCGTTCAATGTGACATGGTCCAGACGTGTTGGATAAGCAAACGTCTTTTCGGTCGCATCCGTTTGGAATCCGGTATGATTCTCGCGTTTTGCGAGGATCTTTAAGATCTGGTTTTGTTCCTCAAAAAAGCATGCCGTGAACCGGTGTTTTTTATGGGCGGCATTTTCCGGAAAATCGATGTCTTCGGTATCGATGTCTACCGGTGATTTGAATTTTTGTTTGTAGGCTTCCTCCATGATTGCATGGGATAGAATGCCGAAATAAAGCGGCAGATTCGGTTCTTTTTTTGCGATGTTTAAAACGTGATCCAAAAAGAATTTAAACGGGCATTCGTTGAATGTCGTGAGACTTGTCGCTGATATCCGGATGTTGCATTCAATGAGACGTTTCACAGTGGAAACCGAAAGGCGTTTAAACATGTAATCATAAGCATGAAATGCATTTTCGAATGTCTTTCTCAGCAACTTAAAATCCGGGGATGACCATCCGTATAGCAGCTTTTTATGGCGTTCAATCGCATACCTCAGACATTCACTTTGTTTGAGATGTGAATGCTCGTGCAGATGATGGGTTCTTGTCTGTCTGTCAATCGGTCTGTTCAATGCGATGTCGGCAGGACGCATCGGTGCATCATCGATTTGTGCCGGCCAAAACAAACGGAGATCCCGGATCATGCGCATATCATGCACCAATTGCTTTTTAAACGCGGCATTCATCTCAAGTGACGTCGGCATACCGATTTCTTTCTTTTCATCATCCGAAAAATAATCATCATCACGCGTCCGTCTCGGGATTGAAGCATCATGGGCGTTCATAACCAAAACAATCTGGTTGATGTCATCGGTCATGTGTTCCAACGGACTGACCATGATGGCATTTGTCTCTCGTTTTGGTCGAACCGGCGTGGTTTTTAGAATATGTCTCAAAAATGCTGAGTGATCGCTTTCCCTGAGATGTGGGCCATAAGCATCCACGACTGACACCAATGCTTCTAATAACGTGTCTTGTGCGTTGTTTTGAAGATACGTTTTCAATGTGTCAAGTGCTTCTTCGAACCCTTTTTCATCATAAATCCGTAAAAAGCGGCGGGCAAAGGGATAATGGATGATAGGAACCGGTTTATCAATTACATAGGGGACACGGGCATCTGTGAAAAGTTTTTTGAGTGCGAGGTCATCGTCATCGGTCGTATTGACAATCCGGATATCCCCCGGTGTTTTTCCGTTATCGAACAATGTTTCAATTTCATCAAACACCCCATACGCTTGTTCTTTCTTGTTTGCGGTTTTTATAAAAAAAACCGACTCATCGCTATAAGGGGTAGTTTGTACGAAAATCGGGTCATATGCTGACAACCGCTCTTTTAAGGAAAAATCATCAACAACATAAACGATGTCTGTCTCTTGAAATGTCCGGGGCGGTTTGTAAATGCCTTTCTCAATCAAGACGTTTTTCTCTTTGACAAGTTGTCTGATTTTCGGTTGACTGGAGAAAGTGTTATCAGAAAGAAAATCAAAAAAGGATTTTAGATTTTCACTCATGTCATACGAATGATTGAACCAGGTTTTCATTTTGATGAGATACTCTTCTGAAAATTGGCCATACAAAACACCCGGAGAGAGGAGTGTGGCATCAAAGAGTTGTTTGGATGCGTTCAAATGTGCGAACAATCGCTTTTTTGCGGATGAATGGGCAATCACGAGACCCTTGTTTATGTTCGCAAGATCGCTTAACAACATGAAAATCCCTCCTTGTGACCGGGCGTTGTCTTTAGAATCATTATAACACAACCGTCCATATGACGCAGTGCTTTTCAAGCTTTTTGCGGACGTTTTTCATAAAAAAAAAGCATTTTGCAAAAAGCAAAATACTTTGAATCAAGTATCACAGGAGAAGACTTCCTCTTCGTCACGGGGTTTGTCATGGATGTTTTGAAAAAAATCGATGAACGACCGGACGGTGTCTTCGTTCATATGGTAGTGTGTCCATGTTCCTTTTTTGTCAGTGATCACCAAACCCGTGTTTTCGAGAATCTTCATGTGATGGGACAACGTCGGCTGGGAGATGTCGAGTTTATCGAGCAGTTGACATGCACAAAGCGTGCGCTCAGTCAACATCATGTAGATCTTTAACCGCGTCGCATCACTCAATGCTTTAAATTTCTCTTTCATCTTGTTCATCTTTTATCACCATCTCTATTATACCGCCTCACAGAAAACAAAGTCAACCAATAAACAATCTTCATTCCATGAGGGTGTCCATAACCACAAAAAAAAAGACCCCGGAGGGCCTTTTTTTGGTTTGGACATTATTCGATTTCGATGTATTTCTTTTCTTTTACGTTCGTGCCTTCCTTGGGAATGAACAATTTGAGCAAGCCTTTTTCATAATTCGCTTTGATGTCATCTCTGGCGATGTCTTCACCGACATAAAAACTTCTTGCGCAACTTCCAAGGAAACGTTCACGTCTGACGTAATGACGATCTTTCTCTTCCTCTTCTTCCTCTTTCTTGGCTTCGACGGTTAAGTAACCGTTGTCCAAGGAAATCTTGATGTCATCTTTGTCATATCCGGGTACATCAATCTCCAATTCGTAACCGTTGTCGACTTCGAGGATGTCTGTTTTCATATTGCCGGTTGTGCGGCTGAATGTGGGAGCTTGGAAGAAATCGTCAAATAAGTCATCAAAGAATGAATGCCCAGAACGTTTAACTAAGTTTGCCATGGTCACAACCTCCTTCTGTTATGATTGTGTTTGTTTTTTGGCACTCCTTCTTCCGAGTGCTAATTATATTATAACACACTTTTTAGCACTGTCAAGGGTTGAGTGCTAAAATTTTAATTATTTTTTATGCAAAAGAGAAGCCCCCGTTTTTTGGGGGCTTGATAACTATTCAAGCGACAGATATTTTGCACCGCTGTCGGGGAAAACAGTCACTATCGTTTTGTCTTGGAGTGATTCTTTTCGAATCAGTTGTAAGACAGCAGCCATTGCGGCTCCCGAAGATGGACCGACAAACACACCTTCGTTTGTCGCAAGGTCATGCGTGGTCCGATAAGCATCCTCATCGGAGATACTCGCAACCCCGTCCAGCAAAGGACGGTCGAGCGTAACGGGTATGAATCCGGCACCGATGCCCTGGATGGAATGTTTCCCCGGTTTCTCACCGGAAATGACTGCCGATTTTTGGGGTTCGACTCCAATCAGTTTCAAATCGGGAAAATATTCTTTCAAATATCCTCCGGCACCCGTGATGGTTCCGCCTGTGCCTATACCCACCACGAAATAATCGATTGTCCCTTTGATTGCTTTTTTGATTTCGGGTCCGGTCGTCATCCGGTGAATGGCGGGATTGGCGGGATTGCTAAACTGATCGGGGATGAACACATCCGTTGATCCCTCTTTGATTGCCTGAGCTTTTTTAATCGCACCTTTGATACCGTTTTCCTTCGGTGTGAGAATGACTTCCGCACCGTAACGTTTTAAAATGGTGATCCGTTCTTTCGTCACGGATTCCGGCATGATGATCGTCACATCATATCCCCGCGCGGCACCGATCATCGCAAGCCCGATGCCCGTGTTTCCACTTGTCGGTTCGACGATGCGCACAACTTTTGTCAAACGGCCACTTTCTTCGGCCTGTTTAATCATGTTATAAGCCACACGGTCTTTCACGGAACCGCCCGGATTAAACATCTCCATTTTGGCATAAACGACATTTGTGCCAAGATCGAACGATATGATTTGATAAAGAGGTGTGTTGCCGATCAATGATCCAACCCCGGTTCGTTCAAGCATCTTCATCACTTAGTTTCTTATCGTTTGAGTGAATCTGATGATCGGGGATTTTGATAAACACTTTGGCCTTTTTGGGAACGGATGATGTGATGAACACATTCGATCCGATCGTCGAGAGAGCACCGATGGTGGTGTCACCGCCCAAAATGGATGCCCCGGCATAAATGGTCACGTCATCTTCGATGGTGGGATGGCGTTGTTTGCCTTTTAAACTCCTACCGCCTTTTAACGATAACGCCCCTAGGGTCACACCCTGATAAATCTTTACGCGATCGCCGATAAGAGTCGTTTCACCGATGACGACACCCGTGCCGTGATCGATGAAAAACGATTCACCGATCGTCGCACCGGGATTGATGTCGATACCGGTTCTTCCGTGGGCATGTTCCGTCATCATCCTCGGAATAAGCGGCACTCCGAGTCTATGGAGTGCATGCGCAATGCGATACACCATGATTGCATACAACCCGGGGTAAGAAACGATGACCTGGTCACGGTTGAACGCAGCCGGATCGTTATCAAGATGTGCTTTCACATCTTTGCGTAATCTTGAGCGGATGGCAGGAATCTCCTCAATGAATTTGACGCAAAGCTGGCATGAATGCTTGCTGATCATTTTGTTTTTTTCTTCATCGGCAAGATACAACAATGCATACGAAATTTGTTTTTTCAAAAGTTTCTCGAGTTTTTTCACATGGCGTTTCGTTTTCCGTTTGTTTCCAAAAACACTGACATTGGTCTTGGAAAAATAACCGGGGAAAAGCAGTTCCCGGGTTTCATCAATGATTTTGATTAAATCCGCATTCGAAGGAAGGCTGCACGAACAATGATCCTTTTCGATCGGTTCTTCTGTATATGCTTTCAAGATGGCCGTCACGGCCGCTTTAACACGTTCTTTCAAATCACTCACCTCATAGGTTGATTATAGCATATCATCTAACTTACACTAAATGATGTGATGAAAGAATCACATCATCAACCATTCGGGAAAGAAGACCAAAACCAACCCCAAAACAAGCATGATCACCGCGCCAATCAATTTGGTCAACTTCGTATACCGATTGGACACTCCGGTCACTTCCAATGTCACCATGGCAAGCGTGAAGATGATCAGATCATCCAGCATAAAGAAAAACACATACAATAAAATGTAAAAGTGATAGGTCATCGCCGGCAACTGATGGAAAGCAAGGATCTGCGTGAAAAGCAAGGGCAGGCCAAGTGAACATGCAAGTTCAATCAAATTGACAGTGAATGCCAAGGCAATGATTCCCAAAAGGGCGGGAATCAACGAAGCTTCACGAACAATTTTTTTCGTTTTGACCATGATGCTGCGACGCCGCGTTTCATCGGTGACGTCACAACCGACATCCTTCTTCTTATAAGACAGGATGGCTTTGAAGAATTGATACGCCCCGAAGCCAAATGCCAACAGACCGATGACCATCCTGAGAGCATTGACGGACACGATCCGGAATGCAACCTGAAGCCAGGCTTCCATAAACAAAAAATAGACGAATGCGGAAATGAATATGAACACGCTTCCCAATATCCACATCCGTTTTTTGTTTTTGGTCTGCAAAAGCATCGTGATCAAAAAGACCAAGACCCAAAGCGCACACGGATTGAACCCGTCAACGATTCCGATGACGACGGCTGCAAGAACAAGTGAGAGGTTTCCGATGTCAACCGTGCCAATCAACGGAATGTCGATTAGATCCCCTTCTTCGAAGCCGGGATCATCAAGATAACTCTCGTCAATTTCCTCACCGTTGATGATTTTACCGACGACATCGACATAATCACCCGATTCATAACGGACGACGGCTTGTTCGATATCACGCTTTGTCTGATCATTGAAACCGTAAAACGCCAATCCCCCGACCACGATGAAAGGTGTTTGTGCTTGCTGCATATCAAATACGCTGCAGACTTCATCAAACAAGATCGCATTCGCATCTTCACCCGTGACTTCATAGCGATGGAGCGTCACATCATCACGTTCCGCAAGATTCGTCAAAAACACGTCGGCTTCATCACAGTGTCCGCAAATCTCATCATAAAAAAAATGGATGTCAACCGTGTTTTCAGCCTTTATGTTGGTCCCGAAGGAAAAAAACACAGCAAAAGCCAACATCACCAATAAAATTTTTTCAAACGTCAGTCTCTTCATAAATCTCCTCAATTGCCTGTTTGATTTTTTCTTCGCTCATCTCCCCTGTGAGCCGCTTTACCTCTTCGCCGCCTTTAATGAAAACAACAACCGGGAGCGTCGTTCCGACGTTATAGGATTTGATTTTGTCACGATCCTCATCATAATCATAATCGATGATCGTCATATCGGAATAATCCGAAAAAACATGTTTCCATCGTTTCTTCATCAACAAACAACTCATGCACCAAAGAGCGGTGATGCGGATTACTTTCATCTCAGGTTCATCTCCTTGAAAGTGACACATAAGGATTCGATGTCCTCCATTGTCGTATCGTGGGACAATGAAATTCTCAGTGACGAACGGGCTCTTTCCTTTGAACCGGTGAGTGTCATGATCACGCGTGACAGGCTTGCGCCCGATGAACACGCCGTTTGCGTTGAAACATATATGCCTTTATCAGACAACGCCTTAAGCAGCTCGCTGGCTTCATAACCGATGAAACTCACATTGACGATATGGGGCACGGCATCGTCTGAGAAATTGGGCTGAAACGAATCAAAACATTGAGACAACCTGTCAATCAGGGATTTCTTCAGTCGTCTGACATGCTCATATTGTCGGTCACGTCTTTCATAAGCTTTCTTGAGAGCGTATCTCAGCGAAAGGATCAAAGCCGTGGCCGGTGTCCCGCTTCTGAGATGATCGAGGGCGTGGCCACCGTCAATCATGCCTTTCAAAGGTATATCCTTTCTGCGGATCAAAGCACCGATGCCGCGGATGCCGCCGAATTTATGGGCCGATAAGGATGCAAGATCGAGCATGTTGATATCATAAGCGATCTTTCCAGTGGCCTGTGTCACATCGGAGTGAAACGTGATGTTCGGATAATCGTCCAACAATGTTTTGATGTCAGTGATATTTTGAACGATGCCGGTCTCGCTTTGGACCATGCCGATGGAAACAAGAATGGTATCCCTTCTCAACAAATCCTTTAATCCTTTTAAATCGACATGTCCGTTTGCATCCAAAGGAACCATGTCAATGTCATATCCCTGATCGACAAGTCGGCTAAAGCATGCCATGACCGATGGATGCTCAAACGGAGTCGTCAGAATATGGCGCCCAAGATGCTTTTTGGCGGCGGCCGTACCTTTAATCGCAAGGTTATTGGCTTCGGTGGCGCCGCTGACATAAGTGATGGCATGGTGGTTTGCCTTAAGCAAACCTAACACATCGTCAGTGGCGCCATTAATCGCTTCTAAAGCTTCTTTTCCCAAATCGTGTGATGAATTCGGGTTTGCGAAAAAACGTCGACTGTCATCGACAAACTGTTGCAACACCTTGATATCGGGCTTGGTGGTCGCGGTCTGATCGAGATAAATCACATGCGTTCCCCCCTCAGATGGTAAGTTCATCACATGTTTCAGCGATTTTACCATAGTAAGCAAAATCAAAATAGATGTCTTTTGATGTTTTCGTTTTGTTCATCAGCAATGTCTTCCCTGAGGCAAACGTGTATAATTCACTGGCCGGTGCGACATTGAGGGACGTTCCACCCACAATTAAAAGATCACTATGCTCGATGGCTTCGACGGCTTTCTGAAGCACGTCCTGGGGAAGCATCTCGCCGTAAAGCACAACATCCGGTTTGATCAAGCCACCGCACGCATCGCATCGCAGTTCGGGGTATGAATCGATATATTCCTTCAAAGAAAATGCCTTGCCACAGCGAACACAATAATTATCATGGACCGATCCATGCAATTCAAGAACGTTCTTTGAGCCTGCTTTCTGATGCAAACCATCGATGTTTTGGGTGATGACGGCATTCAATTTGTTTGCGTTTTCCAATTCGGATAAATAGCTATGACATTGATTTGGTTCCGCATCCGGATGTAAAATCTCTGATTGATAGAATTCAAAAAAAGCTTTCGGACGATTCATAAAGAAATTATGACTGAGATAATGTTCGGCCGGATAAGGGAATTCTTTATTATTAATACCGTCTGACCCGCGAAAATCGGGAATGCCGGATTCTGTGGAAACACCGGCGCCACCCAGGAAAACAATGGCATCATGTGAATCAATCAGTTTCTGAACATCCGAGATATTCCTTAATGTTCTCACTTGTCATCAACAAAATGGATGGCTTCTTTATCAAGCCCCAAAACCATTTCGTGGATTAATTCCTCAATGGTCGGATGGGCAAAAACCATATCCTTAACCATATCCGTTCCGGTATGCATCGTCATCATGATCGGAGCGATGAGGTGTTCGGCATCCGTGCCGAACACGGTCGCACCCAGTAAGTTGCCGTCTTTGTCCTGGATCGTTTTGATGAAACCGGTGCGATCATTCAAAATCAATGCTTTCCCGTTGGCTGCATACGGCACTTTTAGCACATCGTATTCGATGCCCTCTTCTTTTAACTCCGTTTCAGTTTTGCCGACATAAGCGATTTCAGGCGTCGTGAACACGACGCTCGGGACCATCGAATAATCCATTTTTTTATCCTTGCCTAAAATATTGTCGACAGCAATAAGAGCCTGATGACTAGCGACATGGGCCAACATCATCTTGTTTGTGACATCACCGATGGCATACATGTTCTCTAACGACGTTTTCATGGTTTCATCAACCGTGACAGCATTCTTTTCGATGTTGATCGACGTGTTCCTTAAACCGAGTCCATCAACATACGGTTGACGTCCAACGGCCTCAAGAATGAGATCCGCTTCGACGGTTTTGGTTTTATCATTGCGTTCATAGGTAACTTTTGCTTTTCCGTTATCGGTTTTTTCGATTTTCTGTGCACCAGCCTTGGTTTTTACGGTGATATTGGCTTTTTTCGCGTATCGCAGAAGACGTTTGGAGACATCTTTGTCAATCATCGGCAAAATCTGCGGCATGAATTCAAGCACGGTCACATCAACGCCGAGCATGCCAAAAATAAAGGCAAATTCCATACCAATGATGCCTCCGCCGATGACAATCATTGATTCCGGCAATTTCTCAAGTGACAATATCTGGGTTGAATCTTTGACCACATCAAGATCGATGCCTTCGATTGGAAGGTGTTTGGGCACAGAACCCGAGGCAATCACACAAGAATCGAACCCGTATGTCAGAGTTTCGTCATCCGTTTCAATCTGCACGGTTTCATCATTTTTGAACGTTGCCGTCCCGCGGATGACATCCACTTCATAGTGTTTCAACAGATATTCGATGCCGCCGACAAGTTTTTCGGTGACGTCATCTTTGTTCTTTATAATGGCTTCAAAATCGACGTCAACATCGATTTTGCCAAGACCGGGCATGTCCCCGGCGGTAACTTTATAAATCATCCTCGCGGATTTGATCAACGCTTTAGTCGGGATACATCCGACGTTAAGACATGTCCCTCCGACCCATTCTTTTTCAACAAGTGTTGTTTTAAGTCCGTTTTTGGCGGCGCGAATGGCTGCCACATAGCCACCCGGGCCAGCACCGATAATCATTAAATCCGTATGGTGTTTGTTTTTCATATGCTTCATCCTTTAAAAAGAGTTTTTGTTCTTCTTCATTATATCAATTCCGCCATCACAATTCAATCGACTCAGCTTAAAAACATGACTTGCTGTTTTCGCCCCGGCGTGATATGCTTTTTATGAAAGGAAGTCATACCATGAATCGACCTTCAATTGAAATGAAAGGTTCGGATGGTCACATGTACCATTACGATCTGTTCAGAAATCAAAAACATATCGTGCACATCGTCACAAAACCAACCACATCCCATCTTCATCAGGCAGTGAAACGGGTTAAGCGGATCAACCTAGATTTTTCAGGCAAAGGTTATGCGTTCTATGTCGTGTGCAACATGCCCGAGCGTCGTTTTTTTGAGTTTATCACCGAGCTGAAAGATAAACCGCTGTGGCTGCTCGACAAAGACTTCCGATTCACTAAAAGATATCTTTCTGAGACACTTGATCAGACGAAAACATGGGATCATCATGACTTAACACTCATTGTCGGTGAGGACGGTTCTCTTTTGCAAAAAATATCGTATCATCAACCTTCACCCCATTTTGAAAAGAATTTAAATGACCGCTGAAACGCGGTCTTTTTTTATGATAGAATAAAATTAGCACTCTAACCTTGACAGTGCTAATTATATCGTTTATAATAGGAGTGATATGAAAAGAGGTGAAACACATGATGCCACAAATGGAGAATTATGAACAAGATCCGAACATCCTGAAAAAGTTCGGACGCATTATCAATGATGAAGTAAAAAGCGGCAAAATCGACCCCGTGATCGGCCGGGAGGAAGAAATCCGGCGTATCATCAAAATCTTGAGCCGCCGCACTAAAAACAATCCGGTGTTGATCGGTGAACCGGGCGTCGGTAAAACCGCAATCGTCGAAGGACTCGCCAGACGCATTGTCGATCGGGATGTCCCCGTCGGTTTGGAAAACAAAACGATTTATGAACTCGACTTGTCGAGTCTCGTCGCAGGCGCTAAATTCCGCGGCGAATTTGAAGAACGCCTCAAAGCTGTTCTCAAAAAAGTGAAGGAATCGCAAGGCGACATTGTGATGTTCATCGATGAGATACATATGATCGTCGGCGCAGGAAAGACCGAAGGCGCCATGGATGCCGGAAACATGTTGAAACCCATGCTCGCACGGGGAGAATTACACTGCATCGGTGCGACAACGCTTGATGAATACCGCAAACACATCGAAAAAGACAATGCTTTGGAACGTCGTTTTCAAAAAATCTTGATCGATGAACCAAGTGTCGAAGATACCATTAGTATCTTAAGAGGTTTAAAAGATCGTTTTGAAGCCCATCACGGCGTGCACATCAACGACAATGCCATTATCGCGGCCGCAACACTTTCGAACCGCTACATCACCGACCGGTTCCTGCCGGACAAGGCTATCGATTTAATCGACGAGGCTTGTGCTTCGGTTCGCATGGAAATCGATTCCATGCCTGCTGAACTCGATGATGTGACACGTAAACTCATGCAACTCGAGATTGAAAAGCGTGCGCTTGAAAAAGAAAGCGATGCCATGTCAAAAGAACGTCTTCAAAATATAAAAGACGAACTGAAAGCATTGAAAAATGAAGAAAAAACCATCCGAAAGAAATGGGAAAAGGAAAAACATGAACTTGAGGATACCAAGACGCTGAAAGCTGAACTCGAAGAGAAACGGAATGCATTACAAAATGCGTTCAACGATAATGACTACTCAAAAGCGGCTGAGATCCAATACAAGCAAATCCCCGATCTCGAAAAGGAACTGGAGAAGAAACAATCCACGACCAACCACACATACATCACAGAAACGGTGAGTGAGGACCAGATTGCCGGTATTGTCGCCAATTGGACGCATATTCCTGTCCAAAAACTCATGAAAGGTGACAAAGAACGGTTGATCAACCTGTATGACAACCTCAAACAACGTGTCAAAGGCCAGGATAGTGCCGTCAAACTGGTGTCAGACGCCATTATACGACAGCGCGCCGGGATCAAAAACGAAACCCGTCCCATCGGATCGTTTCTGTTTTTGGGACCCACAGGCGTCGGTAAAACCGAGGTCGCACGGGCCCTGGCGGAACAATTGTTCGCATCCGAACAACAGATGGTTCGCATCGACATGAGTGAGTACATGGAACAATATTCCGTGTCACGTCTCATCGGTGCCCCGCCGGGTTATGTCGGCTATGACGAGGGCGGCCAACTGACCGAACAAGTCCGCAGAAAACCGTACTCCATCGTGTTATTCGATGAATTCGAAAAAGCACATCCGGAGGTCATCAACATCCTTCTGCAAATTTTGGAAGACGGAAGGTTGACCGATAATCAGGGACGTACCGTCGATTTCAGAAACACGATCATCATCATGACATCGAACATCGGCAGCCAGGTATTGCTTGAAGGAACCGATGAGGCCAAAGAAACTGTGATGAACAAAGTACGGTCGTCGTTCAAACCCGAATTCATCAACCGCATCGACGAAATTGCGATTTTCGACCCACTTGATTATGATACACAAATCAAAATCGTCGACAAGATGCTTTATGAACTTAAACAACGGCTCGAACAAGAACAGCTTAACGTTCGTTTCACAAAAACAGCCAAAGAAGCAATCATCGAAATGGCTTACGACAAACAATACGGAGCACGACCCTTAAAACGATTCATCCAACGCCACATCGAAACGTTGATCGCACGCAATGTGATCGAATCGAACGTCGTTCCCAAAGAACATTACGAAATCGATTATGATAACAATGAATTCAATATAAAAAAGCTTCGGACCGCATAAGATCCGAAGCTTTTTTATGATTGATCTGTTTTCATTATTCATTCGCACACGCATCGACCATCGCCGGATCAAACGCTTTTCCACGGTCCTTTTTGAGATGCTCAACGATGACAGGGGTTATGCGCGGTTTATCTTCAGCAGTGTCAATGTCAAACCTCGAACATGCTTTTGCGATCGCAAGAATCCTTGAGAGTTTTGGTATGTCTTTTTCTTTTAATCCGTTTGGATATCCTTTACCGTCCCAGCGTTCATTCTGATGCATGATGATGTCCGCAAGATCCTGATGTTTTTTGGAAGAGACCAGAATGCGATAAGCTATCTGAGGATGTGAACGTCCCGCGTTGTCATCCCCGGGCGACAATGGGTTGTTCTTTTGCAACATCACTTCGTCTATGCCGTATTTTCCAATGTGATGGTATTTACAAACACGGTTCAACTTATCCGTTTTTTGTTCATTCAGGCCAAGCCGTGAACCGATAATTTTTGCGTATTGGCATAAACGATCCACAAATCTCTTTTCATCCGGATACATTTCAAAAAATTGATTGACCATCTCATCGACGACATCATGATTACGGTAATAGTTGATTTTCTCTTCATACATCCTTCTCTCTGCTTCTTTATACATCGCTTCAATGGAAATGTTTTGATCCGTCGAGGTCGACAAACCTAATGCAAGAGAAACCCTGACTCCCTTTGTCTTAATACCGGCAATCGCTTTTGTGATTTTTCTGAGAAATCGCTTTGCTTTTTTCTCGTTGGTGTCCGGCATGATGAAAACAAATTCATCACCGCCGATTCTGGCGATGAAATGCGATGCGGCCAAATGTTCTTTTAAGATGTCCGACACTTTTTTCAAAAGACGGTCCCCGTAGTCGTGGCCGAAGGCATCATTCGTCAGTTTGAGATTATTGATGTCTGCCATCACGAGCGTGACCGGTGAATGTTTGTTTTGTTTCAGCAGATATTCATCAAAGGCGCGCCGGTTGTAAAGATCGGTCAGATGATCGCGGCGTGAGACTTCAGAGAGACTCTTTTCTTTGTTAATGCGTTCCGTCACATCCTGATGGATACCGCTTAAGACAAGGGGATTGCCATCTTGGTCATGTTCACACACGCGTCCTTTGTCAAAAACCCATACATAACCGCCGTCTTTATGTCTCATCCGATACTCACATTGATAAACCCCGGTGTCCCCGTTGATGTGTTTTTGCAGGTTCTTGAGAACATAGGAAAGATCATCCGGATGCACGAGGTTTTGCCAACGGTCATAATCGACGGTTGTCTCGCCTTCAAACGAATAACCGAGCATTGTCAGCCATCTGGCATTGATGGTAACTGTCTTTTTCTTAAGATTCCATCGCCAAACGGCGATATCTGTCGCTTCGAAGACTTTTTCAAGCATGTCTTTTTTTCTTTGCATGTCTTTCTCGGTTTGCTTGATTGCAGTCACATCACGGCTCATCAGCACCAATTCATGTTCCCGGTTATAAAACATCTTCACCGAAAGAAACAACTCATCATCTCGGTTTATGTCAAAGTTTGTTTGCTTTGTTTCGTCCAAATCCTTTTTGATGTGATCAAACCAAGCATTGTCTCGGTCAGACATAAACCGTTTGAGCGGATGACCGATGATACGGTTTTTTCTCATGTCGAAATGGGTCCGGAAACTGCGGTTGCAAAAAACAAGTGTCCGATCCTGAAACCCATCATCGCCAGAAAACACACCGATGCCCTCGGTCATGTTAATAACAAGGTCGCGGGTTCTTTTTTGAATTTTCTTTAAACGTTGCTTTGCTTCAATTGTCGCTGAAAGATCGACCATGTACACATGAATGTACAAATCTCCTTCGTCTGTGAACGGAGCTGATGACACATCTGCATATGCGATGGATCCGTCCAACGTTTTAAAGGCATATTGCAAGTGGGGATTCGGCGTCATGTCCCGTGTGATTTTTTCAATTCGTTTTTTGTAGACAGGAATGTATTCATCCGTGATGAGGTCGACGACTTCCACGCCAATCAAGTCGGTGGGTGACTCCGCTTTGAAAAAACGGACGCAAGCCGGATTGGCGTAAACAATCCTACCGTCTTTGTCGATGTAGACCGGATCTGGATCGTTTTCGATTAAATTCTCGTATTTGGCTCTTTCAGTTTCCTGAGCGATGATGGCTTGTCTCATTTTTGATATATCTTCAATATAGCCTTCCAAATATGCAGCATGTTTTTCACTGTCATAAACGGCCCTTCCGGTTTCACGCACCCACAGCAACTCCCGGTTCTTTGTGATGATCCGATACTCGATATCAACAGCCTGTTCGCTTTCAACTGCTTTATCCCATGCTTTCCTGACTCTAGCGCGATCAAGGGGATGAATGACTTCCTTGAAGCCAACAACGGTGTTGTCAAGCAATGCACCACATTCATAACCCGTGAGTTCTTTTGTACCTTCCGAGACGAATTTCATCGTCCAGTTTGCATCATAAAGGCATCGGTAAGCCATACCAGGGAAGTGATCGACAAGGGATTCAGAATGGTTGTGCAGTGGTGTTCTGTCGTTATTCCTTCTTCTTTTCAGGTAATGTATCATATAATGCATGCCGGCATACAAAACAATGACACCGATGACGATTATTCCCGCATAAAAAACCACATCCCATGGTTGAACAATCAACAATGGTATGTGGTTTAGTTTCATGTAATATGAAAATGACATAGTCATTTCGATCAACACGATGTCCCCATCCCTTTTATTAATTATAGCCGATTGCATCTCGAAAAACAACCGACCATCAAGAATTAAGAATGGTTTTTCTCAATTACCTCTTCTTTGTCTTCGACAAATTCCAAAACATCCCTGAAGGGACGGTAAAACAAAAACACAGTGACAAGATTCGATGCCGCAAGCATCAATTCAAATGGTACATCGGCCACAAGATAGGGCCATAGTATACCAATACCCTGTTCCATGATCCGAATGGGGATAAATGACCAAGAATAGATAAACGCATGAATCACAGCAACCAAAACGATCATCCAAAACGAGCGGTGTCTAATCGCACGTGCGACAAGCGCAAGCAATAGCCAGGAAAAAAGCATGGGCACGGTATAATATGAGAAAAACGTGCCCATGATGAATCCGTCAATAACGACATATCCCGAAACCAGCACCAAAAGCAGCGGCAATGGCAATACTGCGGCATACACCATGATCAATACCGTTGTAAGCTGGACATTGGGAATGAACATCAAAACTTCTTCCTGGACGACCAACACGGAAAGAAGCATCGCCGTCAATGTAATGGTTCTCACGTTGATCTTGCCGTGTTTCATTATTCGATCAATTCATATTTGAGTTGGTAGACAGACCCGTCTATCAAATCGGCTTCGGAAATGCCCGTTGTCGCATAATCGCCGTCGATATAAAAACCGATGTAGCCTTCATTATCGAAAGCCTGCACGTCATCGACGCCCATGACGTAAACACCATATTGGGTTTCATAATCACAGGTCTCATCGGGTTCCCCTGATTCGTTTTGGCAATACACGGTGAAGTTGTCTTGCAACAACTCAAAAAAAGTGTCCCCTTCGACAAAGGGGATTTCCTTTTCTTCCACCAATGCGCCTTCTTCGTCATACAGTTCAATGGTGATGGCGCCGTCGCTTGTTGCATAAGGATCCGAACCGCATGCAACCAAAAACGAAAACACCCCTAAGAACAGCAAAAAGCCCAGTACAATTCTTTTCATTGTTTTCTCCCTTTCATTCAATTTTTTGGCAATAGGTAGGTCTCCCGGCTTCGTTCGAT